>NZ_JBNHEP010000202.1:0-40620 GCF_050015995.1 Dapis brunnea BLCC-M229
CTTAAATACTTCTTCATGGCCATCTTTAGCTTTTTTTTACAAACAGTCTCTTAAGCAACAGGAATTAAAGTTTTAGAGTTTTGATGTATTTTGAGATTTTGATGGTTAATTGTCTTTGGATAGAGGAAATTTTTTTAATTATCCAGATAGAGTAAATCTCCAGAACTCTGATTTGTTTACAGCATTAGAGCTGCTATGGAATAAATTCAGAATATATTGAGATTTTTATGATTTATTCTATTTGAATAGAGGAGATTTTTTTCAGTTATCCAGATAGAGTAAATCTCAATAACTCTGATTTTTTTTACAGCAGTCGATAAAATTCGGGAAGTAGGCGAAAAACTTAAATATAGTAGTCGCCATTACTAGGGCGGATATTCTCGCTCTTCTCAAATTTATTCACAGCAATAATTTAATTTCCCACTTCTGAATTATGACTTCTAACTTCTGACTTTAGCTATATATTCTCTCCCTTTTTCCTACCCCTCTACTCTCAGTATTTTGGTAAGCATTCAGCTATTAGAATTCAGCTTTTCCTGTAGAATGCTGCGCAAACAGCTTTTAAATGTAATAACTTGACTTCGGTTAGCACTCATGTGACCAATTTATTCATAAGTTTTAATTTTCCTTGAAGACTAATTCCTCCTGAATGTGTGATAATTGATTAATAACTCATAGCTGATAGCTGTTAACGTTAGCGAAGCTCCTCTGAAAGAGGCAGTTCCGACCCAGGAGGCTAGCTGACGGCTGAATGCTTACGTATTTTGATACCTATAACTAGGGTAAATTATTGATAGTGAACTTTTTACAGAAGTTAAAAGTTAAAATTTAAAAGTCAAAAGTAATATTTTATAGGCTCAAAACTTTTACTATATAGTAATTTGAGGAAATTATTTCATACATTACATATAATTTGAAACTATTTGTAACATCTTTCAAGTGAATTGGTATGAGATGAAGTGAGTGGAGTAATGGAGAAAAAGAAACAAGGAAAAATCCTCTAATACTATTTATTTAACCAATAATATCGATCTAATCTCTTCCTACTCTCCCACTTTTGCTTCTCTCCAAAGCTTTGAAGACTTATGGGTAAGGAATATATCTAAAAATAAGGGGGGATAAAAAGTTATATGAAATACGAAAAATAATGGTACTTAATTAATATCCCCATCTCCTCATCTCCTCATCTCCTCATCACTCCATCTCCCTTTTTAAGGAGATAAAAAAACAATATTCTTTATTTCAAACCTCCCTATTATTAGAGATGCTGATAACTAATAACTGATTTTAGGTAGGGACAAGTTCGCCTGGCCTTAATTTTGCCCATTTACCCATTTCTTGTAGAAAACTTTCACAACCGACAACATCCCATTCCATCTCAATTTCGTCTTGTTTGGGACGAATATTGACATTAATAGTAGGTTCAACCGGTTCAAAATCTGGATTTTCTGTTAAATGAAGTTGTTCGTGCTGAGTTTCTACAGCATGATAAGTGACACACCGATCTACATAGTGGCAGTTAACACAAATACACATTTGTAAGTACCTCGTTGATGGTCAAGTTTCATCTTAATTGATACAATAATTTTCTATCTTAAATGATTTGATAAGTTGTCAGCATTCAGCTCCTAGCAGTCAGCTATGAGCAATTAATAATAAATAATTACTCCTCAAGTCAAGGGAGCGTAGTTTGGCAGTAACTTTTTATTCTCTCTAAATTTCAAAGGTTGCTGTTACCTCATCCTCTGATCAATAACTCATAGCTAATAGCTGACGGTTGAATACTTACGATAAGTTTATATTTTAACCCAAATTAATTTGATCTGGAATCGAGCAATTTTTGTCCTAGAGACAAAGGTTATTCCAGGGGAAAAATATATTTTTTTCAGACATAATGTTAACTTTAACCTAGGTAACACTCTAACTGCAAAGAAATTCATTTGATTTTTGTGGCAATGTCGATAAATTCCCTGTCTGCTTTATCACCGGAAAATTGGCCATTTGACGGAAGAATGCTCCCCCAACCTGTTTATTTAGTAGGTGGTTCGGTGCGGGATGCTTTGCTAAAACGGAAGAGGGAATATTTGGATTTAGATTTTATTATCCTTGACCAAGCAGTTAGTATTGCCAGAAATATTGCCAAGGAATATCAAGCGGGGTTTGTGGTTTTAGATGCGGAACGAAAAATTGCCAGGGTAGTATTTAAAGGAACGACAGTTGATTTTGCTGAGATTGAAGGTGATAGTCTGGAGGAAGATTTATGGCGACGAGATTTTACGATAAATGCTATTGCCTATAATCCTTTTACTGATGAATTGATAGATTTATTTAATGCTCTGAAAGATTTGCAAGAGGGTATTATTAGAATGGTAAAATCTGGGAATCTTAGAGAGGACCCCCTCCGACTATTACGCGCATATCGTCAAGCAGCACAATTAGGTTTTGTTATTTCGCCAGAAACTCAAACAACTATTCGAGAGTTTGCACCTTTGCTTACCCAAGTCGCAGCAGAAAGAGTGCAGACAGAATTAGGTTATTTATTGAGTCATCCTCAAGGAATGGTTTGGATAGAAAAAGCTTGGAAAAATGGTCTACTCTCAGATTATTTTCCCGCAGCAACAGAAAATCTGGAAATAGGAAAAAAGGTAGAGATAGTAGTAGAGCAGTTAGAAAAAAATTGGTCTAATTTGGGAGTAGAGTTAGCAACTGGGGTGCGCGATACCGTCAAAACATCTTTATCTTTATTGGCGATCGCTAAATTAGCAATATTAGTTAATCCTGACGCAGAAAAAGCGGAAGTAGAATTGATGCGGTTGAAATATAGCAATGCAGAAATTAAAAGTACAATTGCCGTGATTAAAGGTTTAGCAAAACTGTCAGAAAGAGAAATTTCTCAGATGTCTGTTAGACAGCAATATTTTTTATTTCAAGAAATAGGAAAAAATTTTCCTGCTCTAGCAGTTGTAGCAGTGGCAAAAGGAATATCTAGAGAGGAAATTAATTGTTTAATTCAACGTTATATTAATCCAGACGATCCAGTTGCTCATCCCATAGCTTTATTGAATGGAAATGATTTAATTACAACTCTAAAATTACCTAAAAGTCCGATAGTTGGTCAGCTTTTAACAGAAATTAAAATAGCGCGAGCTGAAGAAAAGATTTTTACTAAAGGCGAAGCAATTAAATTAGCAGAAAAGTTAATTCAATCAAAAGAGGGAATAGGGAATAGGGAATAGGGAGTAGGGGAGTAGGGGAGTAGAGGAGTATGGGAAAAGTAAAAATAAGAATAATTAACAATAAATAATGTGCTAATTATCAAAAAGTTTCTATGTGCCTATGTTAATTACTTAATAATTGAAGTATCACCTAAAGTCTAGGATTCTTTTTTTTAATTGGTATAACAATAGTTTTGATGATTTTTAAATTCCTGGCGATCGATAAAGTTAATTTTGAATAGTAGAAGTCATTAGAGGTTAGCTATTATCACTTTTTTATACTAAATCCTGTTTTGAAAGTAAGGTTTATGGTTTATCGTGAGGTAAAGCAGAAGGCAGAAGGGTTAGAAAGGAATTTGAAAAACGTAGTTTTGATAATCGGATTTAGTATTACTTCTAAATTCTTACTTCTTACTTCTAAATTCTAAATTCTAAATTCCTAACATGACATACTTTTTTATTGGTGGATGTCCTCGCTCTGGAACTACTTTATTACAAAATATTATTTGCTCCGATACCAATGTTAATCCGTTAATTGGAGAAGTAGGTTATCTGTATCATTTAGTTAATGCTTATAGTACGGGTAAAATAGATTTTGAAAGCCAGAGCAAATATTATTTTTCTGATATAACAGAACTCAGAAATTTTAGTGCTGAATTAGTCAATAAATTTTTAGAACATATTCGGAAATGTTATATTGATGCTACTCATATTATTCTCAAATATCCCCTCATAGGAGAATTATTTCCAGATATTTATGAGTTGGTAGAAGATGTAAAATTTATATTGATTATCAGAGATCCGCGAGATACTATTGCTTCTTTAATTAATGTCGGAAATAAAATGGCAAGTTTGGGTGAAAATAGACATTTAACTCCCATGTTTACAGAAAGAAAATTATCAGAATTTATAGAATTTTATCGCCGTGCTTATGCACCTTCCTGGAATTGTAAATTAGTAAGCTTTCAAAGTAAGGTTGCTTATATCAAATATGAACATTTGGTACTTAATCCCACTGTAGCTATTCAACAACTTCAAGATTTTACTGGTTTAAATTTAAGTAGCTCTATAAAAGATGATAAATGGCAGCGGAGTCAAATTAATTATAGTCAGTTAAGTGATGCAGAAAAACCTTGGTATTCAGAACTTTATGGCAAAGGAATATCACCTGCAAGTGTGGGGAGTTATCGTCAGGTTTTGCGACAGGAAGAAATTAATTTTATTCAGAGAGAGGCAGCAGATATATTCAGAATTTTTGGTTATTAAAAAGTAGCTACCTAATAAATTTAGAATTTAGAATGGCTTTGTTGTATGAAAACATATAGCTACCGCACAATAGGCAAGCATATGTACTTCATACTTCTACAACTATTGTCCAATAGACATCTCCAAAAATCAAAAATGAAATCAATTCACCCTTCTGAAATCAACAATTTCATTCCCTCCATACCTATTCCCTCTCTTGGTGCGCGTTCCGCAAGCGAGCTGTCGTCGTCGCGGAGTCGCACCGCTATTCCCTATTCCCTGACTTCTACAACTATTGTCCAATAAATAAATCAAACATCAAGCAACAAGCAACCTTAGATAAAAAATGCTGAAACTTATACCTGTAAAGGCTTTTAGAGATTTAACTATTGGCCAATAGAATAATAGAAATAGGGTGATATAGCTGCCACTAGGTTCACCTTTTATGTCGGCTCTGGCAACCGAAAAGCGGAACGGATGTTCTATGGCTATTACAACAAAGCCACTGGAGAGTACAAAGTTATTCTAAAAAAAGATTTACTTTCATTCTTGAAAGTATTACTGATAAAAGCTTACAGCACATACAGCTCAGTCTCGCGAGTTTCTAACTTGGAGTAGCCATGGCTAGCCATGGCTACTCCAAGAACTTTGTACTGTCTAGTTATTAATTATTAATTATTAATTATTTCCCCCCTTTTTAGTTAAATTTTTCTTTTTGCAGTCATAGGTAGGGTAATCATAAATTCTGTACCTTCTCCCAATTGAGATTTCACTGTAATTGTACCGCCATGTTTTTCTACTACAATAGACTTAGTGATCGCCAATCCTAAACCCGTACCTTTTCCGACAGCTTTTGTAGTAAATAAATGGTCAAATATTTTTTGTTTAACTGATTCACTCATTCCCTTACCATTATCAGCAATAGTAATTTTTACCTTTTCATTTTCGACCGATGTTTGAATTGTAATTCGGTTAGGATTAGCTTCAATTTTGGTAAAATTGCGACCGAGATTTGATTCATCCAAAGCATCAATCCCATTGGCAATAATATTCATAAATACCTGATTTAATTGACCAGGGAAGCAATTAATCACAGGGATATTACCGTAGTTGGTCACAACTTCAATAGCTGGACGAGTCTGATTAGCTTTGAGACGATGTTTGAGAATTAAGAGAGTGCTATCAATCCCTTCATGGATATTAAACGGTACTTTGTAATCTTTGTCAGCACGAGAAAAAGTGCGGAGACTGGTACTGATGTTTTTGAGTCTGTCGCACGCCATCATCATCGAATCAATCATCTTGGGTAAGTCTTCTAAGCTATAATCTAAGTCAATTTCTTCGGCATGATCGATAATTTCATCGGTTTTGTTAGGGAGACTTTCTTGATAGAGTCGTAAATGTTCAATAATATCTGTAATAGTAGGTTTAGCTAGCTCGATACTCGCGGAAATAAAGCCCAAAGGATTGTTCATTTCATGGCCGACTCCGGCTACTAAGTTACCCAAGGCCGACATCTTTTCACTTTGGATAATTTGTAATTGAGCTTGTTGCAGGTCAGTTAGTGCTTTTTGTAAATCTTGGGATTTTTGCTCTAAAGCAAGTTCAGCTTGTTTGCGACGACTAATATCCCATGTCATCCCATCCAAAACCAGAGTTCCATCAGCACGTTGGGCAATTCGAGCTTCGCAGTGAACCCACTTGATGATTCCTGATGGTGTTACCATACGGCCTTCCCAATGCCAGGGATCTAGGTTTTGTATAGAGTCGGCAATAGACTGATTATGCTCAATAATATCATCTGGATGTATCATATCTGTGAGAATTTGAATATTGCTAATCGCTTCTTCTGCGGTGACTTCGTAGAAACGATAACAGTCAGCACTCATGTAGGTCAAAGTTCTGAGTCCCGATGGACTAATGCAAAATTGATAAACAAGACCAGGTACATTGTCTACCAGATTATGAAAACGAGAGTTGCTTGCACTTAATTCGGATAATGATTGCTCTAGCTGTTGCGCATATTGCTGTGACCGCTCATAAAGTCGGGAATTTTCCAGAGAAATAGCCACTTGAGTACAGAGTAGATTGAGGAGTTCGACGCTATCCCTGGTAAATGCTCCCGTTGCTAAATTATTTTCTAGATATAAGATTCCCTGTAACTTGCCTTGATGTAAAATTGGGCTACACAAAATACTCTTAGGCTGCTGACTTATGATGTACTGGTCATTAGTTAAGCTCGGCTCGTTACTCACATCAACAAACATAACAGTCTGCCTTTCATGCTTCACTTTATAAATTAGCTTCAGGGGAATCACCTGACTATCCTCAATAGGAAGGTGCTGCAACACAACTGGCTCTTTCCCCACGGTAACCGACCCTTCAATCAGCAAGCGTTCTTCTGGCAGGAGCATTAACACACATTTATCAGCTCCCGCATTTTCGATGACGATGGAAAGTAGTAATGACAGTAGTTTTTCTAGTTCCATTTCACTAGAGAGTGCTTGGTAAGCTTTGAGAATGGTAGCTAAATCTAAGGCAGCAGAGACACTGCTGGTAGCAGTTGCGGAACTCGTCGATGTGAGAGTCCCTAATGGCAAAGTAGTTTCGTGATTCAAAAGGGTCGAACTGGTTCGCTGTAGTATGGCAGTCAGCAGTTGGGGATAGCGTTTTTCTAAGTCGGCGATTTTGGCTTTTGCTCCCCAACGAACATAACAGTAGTAAGCTTCCTGCATATAGCCGCTCGCGACTTTTTGTTTGCCCCAATCTAAGTAAAATTTGGCTGCCAGTTCGTTACCGAGTGCTTCTTCTTGGATATATTCGTTTTCTTGGGCTAGTGAAATAGCGCGCTCGTACAATTCTATAGCTTCCGTTTTGTTACCCAAGACGCGGTATCGTTCTGCTTCTACTAAATAAAACTTTGACAAATAATTTTCTGGGGAACGATCTGCCCAATTTTTCATTTTTTGTTGATTAGCAGCGACTAATTTCAACACATCTTCTTGTGTCGATGTGATTAGTTGATTCCATGCTGCTAATCTTGCCAAGGAATCATAGAAGGGAAAAATTGGTACGGCAGCATTACCGACTAAAACGCCAATGTAAGTTTTACCTAATTCTGCTGTAGCGATCGCCTCGGAATAATCATCAAACAGATAGTGCAGAAACAATTTTGAGAGATAAAGTTGGGCTAGTGCGTAGGCATCATTAGCTTCCTGATGTACTGATAACATGGTTGTTTCTTGATAAGCAGATCCATTCAGTTCCCAAGGTTTTTGATCGTCATCTACGTCATCCAATAGATTTAAAATTAACTGCCAATAAATTTTTAAGTAGGTGCAAATTGTTTGTTGATTAAATTCACCCATTGCAGCAGTGTAGTTAGCTATCTTTTGTTCAGTCTCAGTCAATTCTTGCCCGCTCCAAAATGAATTGAGGCTATTATTTAAGGCGCAATATCCGACAAACTCAATCTCTCCGCGATCGATACCAACTTTATAGCCTTTTTCTAAAAATTTGATTGTAGTGTGTAGCGGTTGTTGCCAATGACGAATGAACCCATTAAAAATATTCAAAATTCGACATTCAAACTGCTGACAATCAAATTTATCTAACAGTTGATTTGCCAGTATTCCAAATTTATAGCCTAATTCAATGTTGCCTAAGACACCGCAGAGAATCAGTCCATACATTACGTAAGCATAAGCTGAAAGTTCTGTGTTGCCAAATTCTAATGATAAATTCACTTGTTTCAAAACCAGCAGAGGCAACAAGTCTGGTGCGCCTACATAAGCTGGTGCAATGGTAGTTGAGATAATTTGCATGGCAGCAAGTTGATCGGGATCTGTCATTTTTGGCAAGGTAATCAGTTCTTCAATTTCCCAACCGCTTAAATTATTTTTTGTCTCTTCAATTGCTGGTTCTAAATCTACTTTTTCGGGATACGCTCCAAAGTTAATCTCTAGTTTTTCTAATACTTCTAATCCTGTTGATACGGCATCTTGCAACTTGTTTTGTGCAGTCAAAGCTTGAATATTAATGTCGTAAATTTTCACTTTGTCTAAAAAAGTTTTAGCGTTTTGCAACACAGTTTCTACGCATTTTTTCATCTGTTCAAAACTGCCATTAAGATAAGCGGTTTCGGCAGCAGATTCAAACAAAGTTAACGCCAGGATATAGTTAGTTTGCCAAGAATTTTCAGCAAGTAATTTGCATCCAGTAAATAAATATTCTATTGCACTTGCATAAGCAGTTGCCGCCTTAGCTTTACGCCCCGCAAGTAAATTTAACTCCGCTAATTCATGTCGTTTCAGCCGCTCTTTAATTAATTCCGAACCAAAATTTAATTGATTGACAATGGCAAAAATATTTTCTTCTAGTTCATTTTTTGATGTGCTGTTAAGCAACAAATTTCCAAGTTTTAAATGAGTGGTTTGTTTCTGATTTTCAGGTATCAGTGAATAAGCTGCTTGCTGGATACGATCGTGTAAAAATTTATATGAAGCTGTTACTTTTCCATTATCATCGCCCAAATTATTAATGAATGAATCTTGTTGATAAAACTTGTAAATATCGCTAATGGGTAAAATCAATCCTGACTGCAACGCTTTCCACAAATCGGCAGATGTTTCTACCTCTAATTGCTCCGAGACAATTGCTAAAGTTGCTAAATCAAACTGATTACCAATACAAGCAGCTAACTGCAATATATTTTGAGTTGATGTTGGCAATTTTTGTAATTGAAGTGCCATAAATTCAACGACATCATCTGTAAGTGCTTGCTGATTTACTCGTGCCATATCGCATTGCCAACACCCTAATTGAAAATCAAATTCAATCAGTTTTTCCTGATACAATGCTTTGAGAAATTGTGTCGCAAAAAATGGATTTCCTTGAGTTTTTTGATGAATTAATTGAGAAAAACTTAAGGCTAAATTTTCTGTACATTTCAGTGTATCAGCAACTAATTTATTAACTTGTACTTTACTCAATGGCAATAAAGTAATCGTATTAACTATTGCCTCTGTTTTTTCAATTTCACTCAAAGTTAACATCAATGGATGTGCTGGATTAACTTCATTATCACGATATGCTCCAATTAAAAATAGATAATTTGTATCAGCAATTAATAACTGTATTAACTTCAATGATGCTGAGTCTGCCCATTGTAAATCATCTAAAAACATCACTAATGGATGTTCTACACTGGTAAATACTTGAGTGAATTTTTGAAATAATAAATTAAATCTATTTTGAGCTGCTGTACCTAATAATTCCGTTACAGGTCGTTGTTCGCCAATAATTTTTTCTAATTCCGGGATAACTTCAATAATAACTTGCCCATTCTCTCCAACAGCCTCTAATATCTTGCCTTTCCATTCCTGAATTTTACTATCACTTTCTGTTAATAATTGCCCCATTAAATCTCGGAAAGCTTGCACAAATGCACTGAAAGGAATATTCCTTTGAAATTGGTCATATTTTCCTTTAATAAAATAACCCCGTTGCCTCACAATAGGTTTATGAACTTCATTAACAACCGCTGTTTTACCAATCCCTGAAAACCCAGCTACCAACATCATTTCTGCTCTGACTTCACCCCCCTTACTAAGAGGAGACTGGGGGGGATTACTAACTCTTTCAAAAGCTTCAAGTAGGGCTAATACTTCTGCCTCTCGTCCATAAAGTTTGTCAGGAATAATAAAGCGATCGCTAATATCCCGTTGCCCAATTTCAAAATCTTCAATTTCCCCAGTTTCTATTAGTTGGTGTAAACAAGTTTCTATATCTAATTTTAATCCTAATGCACTTTGATAGCGGTCTTCTGCATTTTTTGCCATCAACTTACTGACAATTTTTGAAAGTACAGACGGAATTTGTGGGTTAATTTCATTGACTACAGGTGGTGATTTTGCCAGATGACAATGTACTAATTCCATTGCATCATTTGATGTAAATGGTAACTCTCCTGTGAGTAATTTGTAGAATGTTATACCTAAAGAATAGAAGTCTGTACGATAATCAATGCCACGATTCATTCGGCCTGTTTGTTCGGGAGAAATATAAGCAAGAGTTCCTTCTAAAATATTAGGATTAACCAGTGTTTGGGTTTCTTTTGGTAGTAGAGAAGCGATGCTAAAGTCGATTAATTTTAGTTGTTGGGTTTCGGGATTAATTAATATATTGCTAGGTTTAATATCTTTATGAATAATGCGTTCGTGATAGAGTATATCTAAGGCATTGCAGAGGCTAATTGCAACTTCTAAAAACTCTATTAAATATAGTTTTTTTTCCTTTTTGACAAGCCATTCTTGAAGAGAAATACCGCCAAAGTCTTCCATTACCAAGGCATAACCATTTTCGTATGGTTCTAGGCTATAAGTATGGATAATTAGGGGAGAATTAAGATTTTTAGTAATGGTATATTGATTGCGAAATTGTACTAATTCGCTAAAACTGGGATAATCATTTTTCAGTAGTTTGATAACTACAGGTAATTGGTCACTTACTCGATACCCTTGATAAACAATAGTTCTATAACCATTGTAGAGTTCTTTGCTGATGTGATATCCTAAAAGATTTACTTTTTTGCTAACCATAGTGCTAAATCCTATAAATCCTGTAGAGTTCTAAATTTAGTATTCTAAAATTTTTGAATTAGTTGACAAAATCATAGTAAAAATTGTAGCTGCTAACTCGTATTCCGGCAATCTTAAGTAGGTTTAGGAATTTTGAATTTATGATACTCCAAGCTATAAATGATTGTCTGGCAATTTTATGGCGATCAAGCCACCAGAATTGATATTACTCCCCATTTTTATCAGATACTGTTGCTCAATTAAATATACAGCAGATTCCATGTAAATCTGGCAAGTAGTTCATAGTCTAAATAATCAAAGCTTATTTAATAAAATACTCAGGATTGGAAAAACTATATTCTTTCCTACTCCCTACTCCCTACTCCCTGCTGTACTTCATAAACCTGGAATACGCTATAAATAAACTATTTCTGATTCTCATTCTTAAGGATTCATCAAAATAATTTATCCTCCTACTAATTCCATTTGATAGTCTGGATGTTCGGCTACCAATTTCTCTTAAGTAGGTAAGCATAAATAAACATTAAAACGAAAAATCTGAAAATAAAACTAGAAGCCTATTTTTAAAAGGTTTTCACTAGAAATATGAATTTCCATCGCTATTTTACGGATAATTACACCCACCTAGTTAATATCCTCATAATTATTATCTGGGAACATAGCAATTTTGGTAATATTTTTCTCATATAGTAATCCTATTTAAGTTGTAATATTTTGGTGGTAGGGGCGAATGGCTATTCGCCCCTACATGAGTCATAATTTACTCATGTTTTCAGTTCAAATTAACTATTATAAAAATTGTCACAATCAATGCGCGGATTGCTATAGATATCTCCAAAAAATAAACTTCCCCTTTGTTTAATATAAGCAAGAGAAGTCAAAGTCACTTCACTTTCGTTTTTCGTACCTTTTTCCTAAAAATATCTTCCCTGTTGCCTACTATGCGCAAAAAGTCTATATCTTTATTCGGAGATATCTAATGGCGAGGCGATCGCAATTAATCTTTGTTCCTTGTTATATATTTTGCTATTTTATTATATCAATGATAATGATATAATTTAAGACTGTTTAAAAATCATCCATAGAGGCCATTAGTTATGAAGTCTTAGGAAAAACTTTATATATATATAGTGTATTTTTCTCTTATAATAAAAATCCGTCACTATATATAGAGTAGAGTGCATTCTTACATGACCCCTAATACCCAACCACAAATTAATTATTTCCGAGAATGGACTAATAGCTGTGTTGATGACCAATTAATCCACCTGAATGTTGTCCCATTAGAAGGACAACGACCTTATGAATTTTTATTTTATTCTAATGCCATTCCTCGACGTAATGATGGTCGAGTAACGAGCGAAATATTAAAGCGATACCAACATATTGAAGAAGGTGGATGGTGGTGTTCTGGAATTGATTTACTCTCAGGAGAAGAAGACCTTTGGGGTTGTTTCAAACCTAGTCAACCACGTCATAGTTACGATCAAAAAAAATTAATTAAATACGAACATCCTCCCAAAACTCCTACCAGTTTATTTGCTCTAAAAATTCCCCTACATTTATGGCAGAAAATAGCTAGTCATTATCAATTAGAAATTCTCCCAGAAGATATTGATAATAATCAACCAGACCAGGGTTTTTGGCAATGGTTTATCGCCCATCCTCAAATACCTTTATGTATTACTGAAGGAGCGAAAAAAGCAGGAGCTTTACTAACAGCATCTTATGTAGCTATTGCATTACCAGGAGTATTTGGTGGATACCGAGTTTCGAGAGACGAATATGGCAACCGCATTGGCAAACCAAATTTAATTCCCCAGTTAGAAAAGCTGATTAATAATCATCGAGAAATTTATATTGCATTTGACCAAGATACTAAACCTAAAACTATTAAAAATGTTAATGCTGCCATTAGAAAAACTGGATATTTACTCAGAAGAAAGGGATGCAAAGTTAAAGTAATTTCCTGGAATCCAGAATTAGGTAAAGGAGTAGATGATTTAATCGCTAATCAGGGAAAAAATATTTTTGATGAGGCTTATGAAAAGGCATTACCTTTAGAACTTTGGAAAGCTAAATCATTTAGCCGTCTCACATATCCCGTAAATCTGAGAGTTAATAGCCGCTATCTTTCAGAACAAAATATTTTTGCTTATTTAGGCAATAAGAATTTACAGAAATTAGATAATCTCGATTTAGCTTATAGTACAAATTTTCCAGCAAAACTTGTAGGGATAAAATCTGCTAAAGGAACTGGAAAAACTAAGTTGTTAGAAAAAATAGTTGCTGAAGCTGTAGCTCGTAATCAAAAAGTTTTAGTTATTGGTCATCGGGTGCAATTAGTACAAGAATTATGTCAACGTTTTGGATTGAAATATATTACAGAAGTCAATTCAGAATCCCAAAAATCCCAAGATAAATTATTAGGCTTAGGTTTATGTATTGACTCTTTGCATCCTAATTCCCAAGCAAACTTTAATCCGGAAACTTGGTCGGATGGAATAGTAATTATTGATGAAGTTGAACAGGTAATTTGGCATGGTTTAAATTCTAATACTTGTAGGCAAAGTAGAGTAGAAATTCTCAGATGTTTTCAAGCATTAATGCAAAATGTTTTAGGAGGTATAGGTCAAGTATTTATAGCTGATGCTGACCTCAGCGATATTTCCATAGATTATTTACAAGCTTTAGCAAGAGTAAAGCTCGAACCTTTTATTATTCAAAATGATTGGTTGCCTGGAGAAAAAGAAGCTTGGCAAATTTTTAATTATCCAGAAACAACTCCCAAAAGATTAATAGCAGATTTACAAAAACATATTCGTGAAGGTGGCAAACCAATGGTTTGTTTATCAGCACAAAAACTAACAAGTAAATGGGGAACTCGTGCCTTAGAAGCTTATCTCAAAAAACAGTTTCCCCAATTAAAAATTCTGAGAATAGATTCGGAATCTTTAGCAGAACCAAATCATCCTGCTTATGGTTGTATCAAGTCATTAAATCAAGTATTACCAAAATATGATATTATCTTAGCTTCTCCCTCAATTGAAACTGGAGTTAGTATTGATATTCAAGGGCATTTTACTTCAGTTTGGGCAATTGCTCAAGGAGTGCAGGGAGCAACATCTGTTTGTCAATCTTTGGGTAGAGTTCGTGAGAATATTCCCAGATATTTATGGGTAGCAAATTGTGGTTTTAATCAGGTAGGTAATGGTTCGACTTCCATAACTTCTTTACTTAATTCTGAACAGCGCTTAACTCAACTGAATATTAGATTATTACAACAATCTGATTTTGATAGCTTAGATGATTTGGAAGTAGGTTTTCAGGCAGAATCTTTTTTGTGTTGGGCAAAAATGGCGGTTCGTTTTAATGCTGGAATGAATCAATATCGACAGTCTGTTTTAGAATTTTTACGAATAGAAGGGCATCAGATTATAGAAATTTCTACAGAAGTTTTACCTGATAATTTAAAAGAAAAAAAAATCTCAGAAACCCCTACAGAACTTAATACTTTGCAGTCAGCTATAGCTACCGTAATCAAGCAAAATTATCAGACAGAATGTGAGGCGATCGCTACTGCAAAAAATATTAGTTTATCTGAGTATCAAAAACTCAAAAAAAGATTATCAAAACCAATTAAAAAACAACGAGAACAACGAAAATTTGAGTTAATGTTGCGTTATAACATTCCCATAACTGCTGAATTAGTTGAGAAAGACGATCGGGGATGGTATCAACAGTTGCAACTACATTATTTTATGACAGTAGGGCGACCATATTTAGCAGTGCGGGATGGAGAAGTAGCAAAAAAATTGTTGGATTTGGGTAAAGGTAATATTTTTATTCCTGATTTTAATGATTGTTTATTAGGTGCAATTATTGGAGTAATGGAACTATTAAAAATACCCTCATTACTCAAGGATAAACAACGGGAATTGAAAAATATCGATCCAGATTTACAATTATTAGGAAAAACAGCTTTGTCAAACCGAACAGAAATTAAAACCATATTAGGAATAGGATTAGCTGCCAACTCTAGTCCAGTTACAATTGTGGGACGTTTTTTAGATAAAATTGGTTATAGTTTGGAATTTTTACGAACAGAAACTCACCAGAAAAAGCGATTGCGAATTTATCGAATTGTTAATCCTGATGATGGTAGGTTTGAAGTATTTCAACAATGGTTGAGTGGGAGGAGATTAGAGAATGGAAACTCTTACCAGGGTAAAATTAAAATTGGATTATAATCGAATATGGAGAAACTGGCAATATTAATGTCGGCTTAAACGCTAAACTTTGGAACTGGAATCCCCAAACTAAACCAGGTAAAATTTTGATTTATCCACAGGTTTAAAACTCCCTAATGGTGCAAATTATTCTCCTGATTATTCTTGGATTAAAATTGAAATATGGAATAGTTTAACTCCCGAACAAAAAACTAGATTTTTACCTCTTTGCCATGATTTTTTTAGTGTAATAAATGTCACATGAACATAACTTATATGATATCCAATATCTAGTTTTTTTGAAATAATTTATCCTGATTTTATTGTGCTAAATAACTAGGATTTGCGCTCAAAAGTATGAATGAGTTCGGGTAGAACTCAGAATTCAGAATTCAGAATTATGAATTCTGAAGGAACAGGGAATTTAGAAGAATGTAGTCAGAAGAATTATCCCTTGATTTTTCTGCGATATTTAGCCTCAGATACTAAGTTTTTAGTTGCTCAAGCTGAAAAAGTTACACTTTTTTCCCATCTAAAAAGTCTAAAACATATATCTGTAAACGCTTTTAGATTTAATCGGCAAGCCCTAACTAGAGTGTAGTATGATTATGGTACTATTTTTTCCTTGAATAGAAAAAACCTGTATCATAATCTACCAAATCAAAACAGCCAATCTGCTATGATTCTAAATCACTAAAAAAACATCATCAAAACTCCATGCGCCTAGAGCAGTTGCAAGCCTTTCTATGGGTTGCAGAAACGGGTAGCTTTCAAGAAGCAGCACTAAAATGTAACGTCACCCAATCAACAGTCAGTCGGCAAATACAAGCCTTAGAAACAGAAGTCGGTGCTACCCTATTTCACCGTAGCAACCAAGCTAAACTAACCCTAGCAGGAGAACATTTGTGGCCTTATGCTCGGAAAATTTGCCAAGCTTGGGAAAATGCCACCCAAGAAATAGCCGAAATGCTAGCCGGAAAACAGCAAGAATTATGTGTCGCAGCTATTCACTCCGTCTGCGCTGCCTACCTCCCTCCTGTCTTGGAAAAATTTTGTCGCCACTACCCAGAAGTAAAATTACGGGTAACTGCTCTAGGAAGCGATCGGACCCTGAAAGTTCTCAAAGACGGTTTAGTAGATATCGCCATCGTCATGAATAACCGCTTATTTACCACCAGTCCAGAAATGGTAATGGATGTTCTCTATACCGAACCTATAGAAGTATTAATGGCAGCAAACCATCCCCTCACCAAATACAAACAAATACCCTGGGTGGAACTTATTCGCTACCCCCAAGTAGTTTTCAAAGATGGGTATGGAATGCAGAGATTAGTCAAAGAGCAATTTGAACGACTAGGAGCAAAACTCAATGCAGTATTAGAGTTAAATACCCTTGATGCTTTCCGAGGAGTAGTACGACAAGGAAATTTAATTGCTCTACTACCCTATTCAGCTTTAATAGATGCTAGACTTGACCCCACTCTAGCTATTAGAACAATAGGTATAACTCCTGCAACTTCTAAAGTATCATCAACAAAAGATTCTGTTTGGAGTCGTGAAGTGGTAGTAGTGACAACTAGCGATAGAATGGAAATTCCGCCAATAATATATTTTTGGCAGTTAGTTAAAGAATTAATTCCAGGAGGAGTCAGGAAAGTTAAAAGTCAAAAGTCAAAAGTCAAAAGTTCAAATTAATCTATGATATCAAATCCCTATAATTAGTTATTGGGTGGTGGTGCATTGTAATAGACATCTCCAAAAATTATCAAGCACTTACTATAACTATCTTTCAAGGAGCGATGTAGCTGCGGCACTTGCTCCCTCCGCCAACGCCAGTTTTTCCAGATAGTCATTTTTTACGCGCTTTTCTGATTCTTTTTTATGAGCATTTTCTCTTAATTTTCTTAACTGTATATCGGTTATACCAATGACTCTCTTTGTCTGTTCTGGATAGTTACTAAGATATTCTAATACTTGATTCAGATCGGGACTATATTTAGACACTAGACTACTATAATTTTATCTTATAGCGCTACTTGAATCGGGAATAGGGAACACTTAACTGGGAACAGGAGACTATCAAAGGATTTGAGGATTTATAAATGTCAAATACCTTAATGCGTAGCGCTATAATTTTTATTTTGGAGATGTCTAATGGTCGTCCATTGTAATTATTTTTGTTACGAGAACAGTGGGAGCATCTTGCTCCCGTGCTAGTAGGCATTGCTTGTTCCTATCTATACTATGGAAGCCCTAAGCGTATCTCCAGAAAAGAGGGAGTAGAGAGTAGGGGGAAAGAATTTATGAGTTAGTGTCGATAATGAGCATGATTTTTTATTATTAGATATGTCTATTTGGTATCAATCTCCAGGATATTTATTTTTGAGGAGCGCTCTGGGGTCTAGGGGAATTAGGCATGCTTGAGAAAAAGATTGAAAAATACTCCCATACACCTCCAATACCCCATCTTCCCACACGGACCACACTCCCTTTTCATAGATCCGCTTAGGGGTTCTATAGCACTACGTCTTTTGGTGTTTGACAATAAATTTTCCTTGTAACAGAACAGGGAATAGGGAATACGGAACAATGGTCGCCATGACAACTTTTCAGTATTAACTAATTCTTAGTAATGAAAAAGTAATGAAGCAGAATAGTTTTGATATCCTTAACTATATTTAAAACTACCAACTAAATTAACCGGAGAGATAAATCAGATGAGCGATCGCTTTCGAGAATTACTTAAAACCATTGGCAGTGGTACTCACACAGGGAAAAGTTTAACTCGCCAACAAGCAGCAGCAGCAATGGGAATGATGTTGTTAGGGGAAGCAACACCTGCCCAGATAGGTGCTTTCTTAATTGCTCACCGTATTAAGCGTCCCACTGGTGAGGAGTTGGCAGGAATGTTAGATGCCTACAAGGAATTAGGGCCAAAACTCCGAAGTCAACCATCTATGGGTGCAGTAACAGTATTAGGTTGTCCTTATGATGGGCGATCGCGTACTGCACCAGTCACCCCACTTACAGCTTTAATTTTGGCAACGGCAGGAGTGTTTGTTGTGATGCACGGTGGAGCGCGGATGCCGACCAAAGAAGGAGTACCTTTTCTTGAGATATGGCAGGGTTTGGAGGTTGAGTGGGAAAAATTATCGCTGATGGAGGTGCAACAAGTATTTGAGCAGACTGGTTTAGGGTTTGTTTATCTACCAGAACATTTTCCCCAAGCAGATGTTTTAGTAGAATACCGTCGAGACATTGGTAAACGACCACCTCTGGCAACGATGGAATTAATTTGGGTGCCGTTTATGGGAGAAGTTCATTTAGCTGCGGGATATGTTCATCCTCCTACAGAAGGTATGTTTCGTGAAGCATTGGAATTACATGGTTTGAAAAATTATACAACGGTGAAGGGGTTAGAGGGGAGTTGCGACTTACCACGCGATCGGACAGCTATTATTGGGGTGTCGATGCCATCTGGGTATAATGTCACGTTTGAACGTTTGTTGTTACATCCGAGTGACTATGGTTGTGGTGGGAAGGAGGTTGTATTAGGTTCAACTGCGGAGTTAGTAGAGGAGATGCAAAGAGTTTTGCAGGGTAAGGGTAGTGAGTTAATGTCAGCAGCTATTTGGAATGGGGGTTTTTATTTATGGCGTTGTGGAATTTGTTCTGATATTAACGAAGGTTTGTCAAAAGCGGAGAGTTTATTAAGCAGTGGTGAAGTTGGGGATAAGTTGAGGGAAACTAAGGCAAAAATTGGAGAAAAAATGTAGTAAAAAGTCAGGTAGGTTTGGCAGGGATAATTATACAACTAATCAGATAATTTAACGGTTATATTCCTTAACCTACCGAACATATTTCAATCTATTCAATTCAAATATAGAGATGCTATAACATAAGTGCTTTAGCACTATACTCGAAATATACCATGTGCATAATAGATTTTTATAGTTATAATTTGTGATATTTTTATGATAGACTAATGTAACTAAATACAAATCATTCTATATGTTGAAGGAGAAAAATTATGACGGCAAAAGTTATTTCTATGTTTAATAACAAAGGTGGTGTTGGGAAAACAACCATTATTTGGAATTTAGCTGTTTCTATAGCATCTATGGGTCATAATACACTTCTAATTGATTTTGACCCTCAATGCAATCTATCAATTGCTACAATTGGGTATGAAGAATTTGCTGAATATCTTAAGGAATCAGAGAAGTTTCCTTATGGCCGAACAATAAGAGCCTATGCGCAGCCTTACATTTACCAAATGCAGATTAATAACATACATTTAACCCAACCTAAGCATAAACCAGACCAACAATTAGAAAAGCCAGGAAATTTAGACATAGTACCTGGTGATTTTTGGTTGAATAAATTTGCTGACATCCTAACAGTTGGAACAGATGTAGTAAGTGGAGCTGGATTATATCGATTTTTAGTTCCATTACTATTAGTAAATAGACTATCTGACACATTTAACAAGTCATATGAATATGTCTTAATCGATCTACCTCCATCTTTTAATACACTTGTTCGGTCTGCTTTATACTGCTCAGACTATTTTTTAGTTCCTTGTACTCCTGACCTATTTTCTGCATATTGTATTGGTTTAATTGGTGAGGTATTACCCAGTTTTGTTAAGGATTGAAAGCAAGGAAAAGAGAGATTTCTGGAATCTAATAAATTTGATGACCTTGTATGACACAAAGGAAAACCAAAGTTTGGTGGCTGGATTTTTAATGGTTTTGATACTAAGGGTGGAAAAAAATTGGGAGCTGACCAATATCAATACGACAAGATATTAAAGATAATTGAAACAAGACTAATACCAGACCTTAAAAAAATATCTGATTATAATTGTGTTCCTGAGTTTATTAAAAATTTGGAACCAGTAGCCAATATCGAAGATTTAAATGTTATGGCTCCTGACAGTATAGGTCAAAACGTTCCAATTAAATATTTATCAACAAAAAAACCAACTAGAGGTGCAATAAGTTCTACTTCATGGAATCGAGGTCAGACTAGATTAATGGAGGATATGGACAAAGAATATGACAAATTAGGAAAGCATATAATTGATAATTTCACTTAGTAAATATAGTATTGGTAAAAAGCAATAAAAATTAAATATATTCTATCGGAGTAAGTATGAGTCATCCCCATATAGAAAGTAAATTTGCCATCTGCATCAACAACAAAAACTATCCAACCTCATTAGAAATTCGCAAAATTTATCAAGTCATTCCCGACACTACCGCCAGCAAACATCAAATGATTCGAGTCATCAACGAATCAAACAAAGATTACCTCTACCCAAGCAATTATTTCATCCCCATTGAATTACCAAAAGCAGCATGAATTGTCTTTTCCATAACACCTTAAAACCATGCAAATTAAACAACAAAAAAACTACACCCCACCGAATACCTAAACATTGAAACAAATTCACAACAACGACACGAATACATCAATGGTGAAATTATTTCCATGACTAGTGGAACTCCAAATCATAATCAGATTGCTCTTAATTTCAGTGCAGCTTTAAATTTTTCTCTCAAACGTCAACCTTATAGAGTATTTATTTCCGACCAACGACTTTGGATTCCGAAAAAACCCATCTATACTTATCCTGATGTGATGATTACTCCAAGTAATTTACAACTACAACAAGGAAGAAAAGATACAATTACTAACCCCATAATAATCGCGGAAGTTTTGTCAAATTCTACTAGAAATTATGACAAAGATAAAAAAAATGCAGCCTATCGAACTATTCCTAAATTTCAATAATATCTACTCATAGACCAATACACAATCCAAGTCGAACAATATTATAAAGCTGCTCAAAAACAATGGATTTTTTCAGAATATAATGAACTCGAATAAACTATCTCTCTTGACTCAATTAATTTTCAAATAACCCTGGCAGACATTTACGATAAAGTCGAATTTTAAACAACAGAAAACAACGATAATTAGAAAAATTCAAACTTATTTCTATTGGGTTTCGTTACTCTCAATTAATTTTCAAATAATCCAGGCAGATATTTATAATAAAGTTGAATTTGAAACAACAGAAAACAACGACAATTAAAAATATTTAAACTTATACCAAATTCAAAAAAGGTCGTTAGAGTATTAATCTCTAAATTACCGATAAATAAAGGTATAAAGCCTCTTCTTTAAAGGATAAAAAAGCGGTTGAGGGATGGCGAGGTCTCCTCGCCATATCCAATCAACCAAGAGAAGAAAAAAAATCCTTTTTAACCGATCCTATCTATTTTAAGAAGAGGTAATTATTAATTATTAATTATTAATTGTTAATTATTGAACACCAGCAGAGAAAACTACTGTAGCAATATTTTATGAAATTGGTATTATTTCTGTTGGGTTTCGTTCCTCAACCCAACCTACTGTAAATACTAAAAATCCTACTTACAAGAAGATCAGGATACTCTCAATAGTCAAAAATTAAATCTTGATAAACAACAAGTATCACTAATTCCTAACTTCTATACTATTAAAATAGTAAAAAATTTCAACTTAAATTCAAAAAGGAGTCCCGCGCTGTAATATCTGATTCAGCGTCGGGAGGAATTTTTGAGAACAAATAAAAATCTGTTTCACTATTGATTTTATTCACAATTTGAAGTATCGTATAATAATGAAACAGATAACGACTATATCCTGCAAATTGAAGGTTTCCCCAGAAGTAGCAAAAGAAATGAATGCTACCATGGAAATATTTGCTAATGCTTGTCAGTATGTTCATAACAATAGTGATCAGAAACTGACAAATAATGTGGCAATGCAATCTTTAATGTACGATACAGTTAGAGAAAAGTTTCAGTTATCAGCACAAACTACAATTCACGCCATTAGACGAGTATGTTCTAATCGCAAAACTTCTATAACTAATCATATTAAAAAAGAATTAACTTTTGCACCAACATCAGTTGATTACGACAGTAGAACATTTAGTTTAGATACAAAGAAATGGATTGTGAGTTTAAAGCTTTTGAGTAAGCGCACAAAGTTTGAGTTATTAATAGGTAATTATCAACGTGGAATATTAAAAGGTCGTAAGGCTACTTCAGCAGTCTTAACTAAAAGAAATGATGGAACTTACTATATAAATATTCATGTTAATCATATTGTTCCTGAGCCAAAGTCAACAAATAAAATAATAGGAATTGATTTAGGCAGGACAGATATAGCCTCAACATCTGAAGGTGAATCATGGTCAGGTAAAAATATAACTTCTAAGAGAAATCATTATTCTCAAATGAGAGCAGTTCTACAAAGAAAAGCATCTAAAGGCACTCGTAGTAGTCGGAGAAGATGTCGGCAACTACAGCAACGGTTATCAGGTAAAGAACGACGCTTTCAGAAACAGGTTAATCACGAAATAACAACTTATTTAGTCAAAAAAGCAGCGACTAATAAGAATTCAATTGCCATAGAAGATTTAGCTAATATTAGAAAAAGAACTAATCAGCAACCAAGAAGTAGGAAAGAAAGAAGATTATCTAATAGTTGGGCTTTTTATCAGTTCAGAATGTTTCTTGCTTATAAATGTGTGTTACATGGCGTGAAATTAATATTAGTTAATCCAGCATATACAAGCCTTACTTGCCACAAATGTTTGCATATAAGTCCGACAAAAGAAACTACATATAGAAAGGGTAAAAACTACCACTGCTTGAATTGTGGGTGGAAAGGCGATGCTGATTATAATGGTGCCAAAAATATAGCTGCTTTGGGGTTGAGTGTAAACCAGCCTAGAGGTTCAGAATTTCTGTCTTGTGCAGTAGTTCTAGGGCTACCAAAAGCCCGCGCTGTAAAGAATTTCAGCGCCGGGTAGTTTACTATATCTAAAAACAATGGTAGGTCCTACTCCTAACGGATTTTATGAATTAACTTTAGATTCTGATAATTTTCAGCTAACTCCTCAATTACTAGCAAATTTGCCTGGAGGTTTACTTGGTTTAAGTGGCAATGACTCAATTATTGGAGCTGAAGATGCAGAAATTATTAATGGTAATCGAGACAACGATTCAATTAGTGGAAATCAAGGCAATGACACAATATTCGGAGGCAAAAACTCAGACTCTATTTTCGGTGGAGATGGGGATGATTTTCTCAGTGGAAATTTAGGCAATGATTAAATTTTTGGTGATGCTGGAAACGATATATTGAGAGGAGGAAAAGAAGATGATTTTCTCAATGGTGGAGAGAGTGATGATAGTTTGTATGGAGATTTAGGAATAGATACTCTGATTGGAGGAAACGGTGCAGATGTATTTTTCCTTTCCCAAGAAGCAGACATAATTACTGACTTTTCAATAGGCGATCGCCTAGATTTACCATCAGGTTTAATAGCTAATGATTTAACATTTGAAACTACCACCCCAGGAGGCAACGATACTTTCATTAAAATTCGACAATCAGGAGAAATTATTGGTTTATTATTAGCTACCTTGCCAGCAGAAATAGACCAAAATACTTTATCTTTTATAGATATATCCGGTAATGGAAACCTTAACAGCAGCTTCATAGAAACCGAACCATTAGCATCAGAAAATATCCGCATTTCTCTAGATTCATTACCACAACCTTTTGCCAGTGATAGTGCTTCTAATCCTGCCGATATTATTCCAGTTCCTGATAATCCAACTTTGCAAGTTCCTGATGGATTTACAGTTAATGTATTTGCTGAAGATTTAGAAAGACCTCGTTGGTTAGCAGTCACTCCGACCGGAGATGTATTAGTAACAGAAACACCACTAAATCAAATCCGTTTATTGCGGGATACAGACGGCGATGGAACAACAGATTTTTCTCAGATTTTTGCCTCAGAAACAAATGGATTAAATCAACCTTTTGGCATGGCTTTTACTGAAGATTATTTTTATGTCGGAAACACAGATTCAATAGTTAGATACCCCTACAATATTGGGGATATACAAATTAACGGCACTGGTGAAAAAATTGCTGACTTACCAACAGGAGGTCATTGGACTCGGAACTTAGCAATTTCTGAAAATAATCAACTTTTTGTTTCTATTGGTTCCCTCTCCAATGTATCTGTCGAACCATTACCTAGAGCATCAGTTCAAGTAATGAATTTAGATGCTTCCGATCGACAAACTTTTGCTTTTGGTTTAAGAAATCCAGTAGGTTTAGACTTTAACCCAATTACAGGTCAACTTTATACTACTGTAAATGAACGGGATGGATTAGGAGATGACTTAGTTCCTGATTATTTAACAGGATTAGAACAAGGTGAATTTTATGGTTGGCCTTATGCTTATTTATCTCCTAATTTGGAAGACCCCAGAAGAACAGGAGAAAATCCTAATTTAGTAACTCAAACTCAAACTCCTGATGTTTTATTTCAATCCCATTCTGCACCTTTAGGACTCCAATTTTATGATGAAGCAACTTTTCCAGAAGAATATCAAAATGGAGCATTTGTTGCATTTCGAGGAAGTTGGAATCGTCAGGAACCTACAGGTTATAAATTAGTATTTGCACCCTTTGATGAAAGTGGAAATCCTACAGGAGAATATCGAGACTTTTTAACAGGATTTTTGGATATTTCAGAGGAAACAACTTGGGGTCGTCCGACTGGTTTACAGGTATTGCCAGATGGAAGTTTATTATTTACTGAAGAAGTGAATAATCGGGTTTATCGTATTCAATATAATGAGTGATATTAAATCCGAGACTAATATTTGGGGCGGTATGTTATGTAGCGAATTTAACAGAATTTATTGATCTACTGACTAAAATATAGTATGTGTAATTTTATAATTGTTACTTAATCAAAACTATAGTGCTATAGTAAAAATGACTTATATTGGAACTAGAGAAGCAGCTTTCTTATTGGGTATTTGTTGTCAACGAGTCAGAGTTCTACTTTCTCAAGGTAGAATAAAGGGAGCTTACAAACACAAAGGTTTTTGGCAAATTCCTCTTTATGGGAAAATTCCTGTTGTCATACCGGGAAGTAGAGGTCCAGAAGGTGTTTGGTGTAAGAAACTGCGGAAGAAGCCGACAAAGATTCATGTTAATCAACATAAAATTAAATCCAATGGCAAAAGAATTAAATACGATCCTCAAATGACTCCAGATCAACTGATTCCAGTAATCACTTTGAAGCAAGGGGGTCGTAACGATATGGGTTATCAGATGGAAATACATGGTCCGTGTCGTATAGTTTATAAACCTTATGAACCTTTAGATTGTGGAGCGCATTTGTGGATAGAAACCTATTATCCGGTGCAGTTTGTCGATACTCAGTTTAATCCTGTGGCTGCGAGGCGATCCTATCAAAACGTCAAATGTAAATACGGTTAGTGATGAGGAGCATCAACTGCCAATAGACCTCTCCAGAAAATAAACTTGCTCTTTATTTAAGAGAAGCTAGAGTTGTAAAATCAACTCTCCGAAATCATTTTTCGTATCTTTTTCGTGAAAATCTATTCCCTGTTAAGTGTTATACCAATTCCCATGCATTAATGCTATACTTGGGAAATACTTCATTTATTGGCGTTGCATATTTATGGGATGAATTAGTGTGGGGAGAAGCGGGAGTGTGGGGGTGTTGCATAGGGTACGCATTGCAATTATAATTTTAGAGAAATGAGGAAGTAAAAGATGGGATTTACCTTTTATCATTGATTCATCCCGCGCTTCAGCAACGCCCATTTATTAAGTAATTAACACAACCTGAATAACTTTTTTGCTAATAATTAGCAAGTTAGTGTTAATTAGACATCTCCAAAAATAAAAAATAAAATCAATTCTTATCGATAAATTATCAATTATTTTTCCCTGTTCCCTGTTCCTTGTTCCCTCTTTTCTGGAGATGTCTATTATTCTTATGTTTACTTCTTCTCCACTCCCGTACTCCCCTACTCCCCCGCTCAATAAAATGTAGAAAAGTTTTTGAGAAATGGTATTAAGTGTTCCCTGTTTCCTAGTAACCACAAAAAATCTATATCTTTATTCGGAGATGTCTAATAGTAATATGAAATCTGTCTAATTATTCACGGATGCCATTTATTACAGAATAAGAACCAGCTATTCTCAGTGAAGTTGTTGAACTAGCTATACTGAGGTTAGTAAGGCTGCACGCAAAGTTTAAGGGAGAAGATTTTGATCCCTAATGATTCAAAAGTGGTATGAGATAAAGAACAAAAGTAGAGGGTTTAGCTGGTAAACCTAGTATTATATTTCTGTACTGTAATTAATTAACAACTTAAGAAACACTTATGTATTGTGACTACCTAGTACAAATTCTCACCGCCCGTGTCTACGATGTAGCTCAAGAATCTCCACTTGAACCTGCTTCCAATCTATCAACCCGCCTTAATAATAACCTCCTACTCAAACGAGAAGATATGCAGTCAGTCTTCTCCTTCAAACTGCGGGGAGCTTACAACAAAATGGCTCAACTGCCTCCCGAAATTCTCTCCCGTGGAGTTATAGCAGCTTCCGCAGGCAACCACGCTCAAGGAGTCGCCCTCGCTGCAACTTACCTCAATACCAGCGCCATCATAATTATGCCAGTAACTACCCCCCAACTAAAAGTTGATGCTGTCAAAGCTAGGGGAGGAGAAGTTGTTTTGCGTGGGGAAACTTTTGATGAAGCTTATAAATACGCCCGTCAACTGGAAGAGGAAAAAGGCTTAACTTTTATTCACCCCTTTGACGACCCCTACGTTATCGCCGGACAAGGTA
Source organism: Dapis brunnea BLCC-M229 (assembly GCF_050015995.1). Classification (NCBI taxonomy): domain Bacteria; kingdom Bacillati; phylum Cyanobacteriota; class Cyanophyceae; order Oscillatoriales; family Microcoleaceae; genus Dapis; species Dapis brunnea. The sequence continues at coordinate 27,046 of NZ_JBNHEP010000202.1, forward strand.
CAATAGGTATGGAAATTCTTCGCCAATACCAAAAACCTATCCATGCAATATTCGTTGCTATCGGTGGTGGTGGGTTAATTTCCGGTATTGGCGCTTATGTCAAACGGTTACGCCCCGAAATCAAAATTATTGGTGTTGAACCTGTTGATGCTGATGCCATGTCACAATCTTTAAAAGTCGGACATCGAGTCCGCTTACCCCAGGTAGGATTATTTGCTGATGGCGTAGCAGTACGACAAGTAGGGGAAGAAACATTTCGCCTCTGTCAAGAATATGTAGATGATATTATTCTCGTAGGAACCGATGATACCTGTGCGGCAATAAAAGACGTTTTTGAAGATACCCGCTCAATTTTAGAACCTGCCGGAGCATTAGCGATCGCTGGTGCCAAAGCTTATGTTGAACAAGAACAAATTCAAGGAGAAACTCTCATCGCTGTCGCCTGCGGAGCGAATATGAACTTTGACCGTCTGCGCTTTGTCGCCGAACGCGCCGAACTGGGAGAACGTCGCGAAGCTATCTTTGCAGTTACCATTCCTGAAACTCCAGGAAGTCTCCGCAGGTTTTGTGACTGTCTGGGCAAACGTAATATTACTGAGTTCAACTATAGAATTGCTGAGGAAAAAGAAGCACATATTTTTGTTGGAGTACAAATAAAAGACCGCGCTGATGCTGCGAGAATACTAGAAACATTTGAAACCCAAGGTTTGAAAAGCATAGATCTAACAGATGACGAACTGACAAAATTACACCTACGTCATCTGGTCGGGGGTCGTTCTCCCCTTGCCCACCACGAACTACTTTACCGTTTCGAGTTTCCTGAACGGCCAGGTGCATTAATGAAATTTGTCGCCTCCATGAGTCCTAACTGGAATATTAGTTTATTTCATTATCGCAACAATGGGGCAGATTATGGACGTATTGCAGTAGGAATGCAAGTCCCCCCCTACGAGATGGCAGAATGGCAAGCTTTTCTCGAAAGCTTGGCTTATCGCTATTGGGACGAAAGCCAAAATCCAGCTTACAAACTATTCTTGGCCTAGTTAGGGTTTAAGGAGTGAGGGAGTAGGGGAGTAATTTTTTTGCCCTCTGCCCAAAATGCTAAATTTTGGAGCACTCATTATTTAGACTGAAAAGCAGGCACTTTTTTCAAACTCAAAAAGGCTAAAAACTTTATTATTAACTGTTTCAGATTTAGAGATTGTTTGTAAAGGAAATATAAAAAGGAGATAGGGAACAGGGAACAGGGAACAGGGAACAGGGAACAGGGAATAGGGAATAGGGAATAGGGAATAAGGAGGAAGAAATCAAGACAAATATTTGTCGCTTAAAAATCTAGGAATATATGTACTGAATACTTCTCTACCTACCAAATTTCAATCTCTTGAAGTATTACCGCTTTTAGATTTTAGTCACTCGCATGTTCTCTTAATACTTATTTTACAAACAGTCTCTTAATCAGCAAGTCCTAATTAAGAAAATTTTTGTGCCTAACTACTCCCTGATTATGCTAAAGTATATACTGTTTCATCTTCCACTAGCTACTTGGTAGTCTTGTAGAAGTAGTTTTACGAGTTGGTGTAACTCTCTTTGTATTAAGAGAGATATAGCAAAAATCCCTACTTGTTTACTACTACCAGCTCTTTTTTCTGAGCTAATGGAATTTGTCCTGGTGCAGTAAAAGTTCCATAAATTTCTACCCCTCTTCTCTGTTTTTATTCAGCAGAGCCAGGGGTAACTGATAGGAACTTAACCTGCTCCATATAATACCAATTCACTTTTAAAGATGTCACAAATAATTTCACATCTAAAATTTGAAATTATTTGCTGAAATTACTTTAACGTCAGAGTTTTGAGCCGAGCAAATATTACTTTTGACTTTTGACTTTTGACTTTTGACTTCCGTGAAACGGTGTAGCTTGTGTAAAGATGAAATATCGGTCATACTAGATAAACTGAAAAATTTAGTGCAATCAAACACTGTTCTCGATCAAGCAACTGACACAAACTCAACTCCCTCAAAAATAGAGTTACCCTTTACTCTCCAAGAGGTGAAGGCAGCTATTCCTCCTCACTGTTTTGAACCTTCCCTCTGGAGGTCTCTGAGCTACTTCTTTCTAGATATTGGGATTATTGCAGGTTTATATGCCATTGCCTACAATCTAGATTCATGGTTCTTTTTTCCCATTTTCTGGTTAATGCAAGGAACCATGTTTTGGGCATTATTTGTAGTAGGGCACGACTGCGGTCACGGTTCCTTCTCCAAACATAAATGGGTGAATAATTTAATTGGGCATCTGTCTCATACTCCCATTCTCGTACCATACCACGGTTGGCGCATCAGCCACAGAACTCACCACGCCAATACCGGAAATATTGACACTGATGAAAGTTGGTATCCAGTTACCGAGAGTAAGTATAATATGATGTCTTGGCCTGAAAAGCTAGGTCGCTTTTATTTAGTATTATTAGCCTATCCATTCTATCTATTTAGGCGATCGCCAAATCGTGAAGGCTCGCATTTCATGCCCGACAGTCCATTATTCCGTCCTAATGAAAAATGGGATGTTTTAACCAGTTCAGCACTCTGGATGTTAATGGTAGGCTTTCTTGGTTTCCTGACCTATCAATTTGGTTGGGTTTTTCTAGTAAAATATTACTTGGTTCCTTATGTGATATTTGTGATGTGGCTAGATTTAGTCACCTTCCTACACCATACAGAACCGGATATTCCTTGGTATCGTGGAGATGATTGGTATTTTCTCAAAGGTGCATTATCAAGTATTGACCGCGACTATGGTTTCATCAATTCCATTCATCACGACATTGGTACTCATGTCGCTCATCACATATTCCTAAATATGCCTCACTATCACCTGAAAACAGCAACAGAGGCAATCAAACCTATCCTGGGTAAATATTATCGCAAGTCAAGCGAACCAATATGGAAGAGTTTCATTAATTCTTACTTAGCTTGTCATTTTGTTTCAGATACAGGTTCTCCAGTATATTATCAATCAGCCTGGAAAAAATGATACCTATCAGGATCAAAATTTTTCAACTGATATCAGATATTTTTGATTAGTTACACTCAAATACTAGGGGCGGGTTTTTTACACTTAGAAATCTTTTTGTTAAACCTGTCCCGACAGTAATAACTTCTGCTAATACCTGATTAATCACGAAGCTAAATAGTTCCAAATCATACAATGGAGAATAACTCCATACTTTGATATTGCCCCAGATTCAATAAAACTAACATTGTTGCCAAAAACTTGATTGTAAATTTCTCGAATACTGTCATCTTCTGGCTGATTATAAATGGGGGCATATACTCGGTTTTGCGTTCTCAATAAATTCATATAGTTTCCTTGTTCATCAGTCCAACCAAGATACTCTTGATCTGAAATAAAATAGGGAATTTTCACTTTCTCAACTTCTGGCAATTCCTGTTCTAAACAACTATCTAACTTCTTAATAAACATCTGCAAATCAGAACCTTGAGTTTGATAATCATTCATCATAATTCGATCGGAATCAATCCATTGAAGCATTCCATCAATATGTCCCGTCATATCTCCAGGCTGTTTTGGAACGACCACTAGCTTTTCAATTGAAGTTTTTTCTTTGATGAGTTGATTAATTTCTTCTTTGCTTTTCTGGGGATTTTGAGCATATAATTTTTCGGTTACAATTGCCGTTCCTTTTCCATTATGAACAAAATTTCCCCCTTCTAATTCTATGTCTATAAAGCTGGTATTTACAGATTTTTGTATTGATTTATTAAAGTAATTTATCAAACTTTCTTCAATATATTTACAATTTTGTAAATAAATTTAATATAGCCTCGCTCTGACTGAATTGGAGCAAAGTCTCGTATCCAAATATCTTCTACATTCGCAATTTTAAAAACCGATAAATCTAAGTTAGTAAGTTTCACCATCTTTTCAGCATGAGCTTGATCTCGAACCAGGCAAATTACCCGATCGTACTTTGCAATTTCGATATAAAATTTTTCTAGTTCAGTCAAATATTCGTTATAGTATTCGATCCATACATTCGGCAGAACTAAGGTCACAGTATCAGTTTTCCAGTCAGGGATAAGATTCATAGCTGTCAGTTTTAATAAGTAGATCGGCGTTAAAATTTGTCACTATGTAACAAAATGTAAATTCACCTCAAATAAACTGTAAGTCAGAGTTTGGAGCTAGTTTATGAAACTTAATATAGTTAAGCTTTTTTGTGCGTACCTACTTAGAGTTGTGTAAATTGAACTGGAGAAGTTCTTGCTCATTTTAGAACCTCTCTTCTGTTTCTACTCTCTAAGTAAAATTATTACGATTCAAGTGCATAATCATACAAGATAGAAGAGCGCCAGATTTATGAAATTCCGAGAGGTTAAAGTATACAGGTTCCATTCTCAAAGATGAGCAGAGCTGATTCAATGACTTAATCTTTGATTTTTCCAGTTCATAATATTTATGGGATGGATACAGTTCATCAATATTAGATGCACAAAGAAGATAATTTCCACATCGAATACTATTCGTTAATCCAATATAACCATCATTGAAACTGACATCATAGATATTGACATATTTCTCTAACTCTTTTACGGTACTAGAGTCTGCAATCTCTGTACAAACAACTTGACGTTTCGTAGATTGAGGTTTTAACCTCTTCGGTATAGTAGCGGTGATTTGACCTATACGCGCTTGGCTTTTAACTTTCCAGAATTATCCCAACGCTGTAAAGTTTTTACGCTAACTCCTAATCTTTCTGCAAATTCGTGATTGTTTCATATCCTAGACATTGTGTACAGATTTGTCTAGGATAGTCTATATTTTTGCACTTTAGCAAGCTACAGGATAATCAGGCTTCAATTTTGTGACAACATAGGAAGTATCTAAGAAACTTTCCACTTCTTCCATACATTTTCTTCTCCACTAGATAATTCTAAAACTTCGCCTAGCTTACTATAACCTCAACTAATAGCCGTCTTCAAACTCTGACAAAACTGCCTGATCGCCTCCAACCCCTCATCCGGAGTTCCCTCAGCTAACCGCTTCACCACCGCACTACCAACAATAACCGCATCACTCCCCCACTTTTTTACCTGTAAAGCGTGTTCCGGTTGAGAAATACCAAAACCGACACCAATAGGTTTATCAGTAACCCCCCGCATTTGTTTCAATAAATCTTGTACCTCCGTCTGTACTTGAGTACGCATTCCCGTCACCCCAGTTACACTCACCAAATAAATAAAACCTTGAGATTGACGAGCGATCGCCTCTATTCTCTCTTTTGGGCTAGTAGGAGCTACCAACAAAGTCAACTCTATCCCAATATCTCTTGCTGGTTTCAACAAAACATCTGCTTCCTCCAACGGCAAATCTGGAACAACCAAACCCCTAGCACCCACATCATAAATTTTTTTCAGGAAGCTATCTACCCCCCGATATAAAATTGGATTATAGTAAGTAAATAGAATTATTGGCGATCGCAACGTCGGACTAACGGTCTGCACCACCTCCAACACCGACTCCAAAGTTGTCCCCCGACTCAAAGAACGAGTAGCAGCAGCCTGAATTACCGGGCCATCCGCTAGAGGGTCAGAATAGGGCACACCCAGCTCTATCAAATCAGCCCCACTACTATCTAATACCTCTAAAGCCTTTGCTGTAGTTTCCAAATCTGGGTCGCCTGCGGTAATGAAGGGAATCAAAGCGCACTGACCACCATTATTGTGTAGAGATTCAAAACAATGAGAAACTGAAATCATTTTTAATTTTTAATATTGGATAGTTAAGGAAGTCAGAAGTCAAAAGTTAGAGGTTATTTTTGTAACGAGGATTTTGAGTAACCCTCCAAAAACATTTCGCCAATCAAGGCAGGGTTTTAGACCCAATTATTTTTGATAATTTATTCCTGTTTGTTTGTCTTATCTGCTTTTTCCTGTTCAACTTCAGCCTGCAATTGAGCCAACTCTTCTGGAGTCATTTCTTCTAGACGCTTTTGCAGGACTGCCTCTTCATAATCCTTCAACTGTTGGTTATAGGTCATATCGCTATTCGTAACTCTAAGTAAATAGGTCAGTAGCCAGACAACTAAGCCACCGACCAAAATTGCTTGTGTCCAAATACCAGAGTTAGTACTATTTATACCTACTATTTGTAATACCAAGTATAGGATACCACCAGCAGCAAAAATACCGATACTTATTCCAATAGCATCAATTCGTCGCATTAACCTTCAATCTGTCGCCGTCTAGGGCGAAAATTTAAAAATGGGGACAAAACCAACATACCAGGGAAGAATAAGAACATCAAGAAGTACATGAAGACCCGTTCAATGGAACTAGCAACATACCAACGGGTATTGAGATAAGCATAAACTATAGCTGGCATTACTAGGAGATAGGCTCCGGCCAGGGCTGCATAAATAATTAGGATTATTAGATTCGTGTCTAGGTCTAAGTTCATAAACAAGATTGAGAAATTACAATAGTTAATCGTATTCTGTTTAATATACTATTGTCTGGATGACTGTTTTTCTAGCGAACCTCCAGATTATTCCATATTTTGTCCTACCAAGAAATTTTTGGAGCTTGATCGTTCTAACTTCTGACTTCCAGTCATTTGTGCACCATCTCCGTCATAAGAAGGCTGTTAATCTCCTCACCCAGAGTCCTTAATAATTTTTTTATTTTAATTTCTCTTCAAAATACTTGCCAAAACTTTGAACATTGTGATTAAATAAAAAAATGAGCTTTTTAATGCTTATGTAATTCTCCAGATTCTGGGGGTGTGGCGGAATGGTAGACGCTACGGACTTAAAATCCGTTGACCTTAACAGTCGTGTGGGTTCAAGTCCCACCACCCCCACTTTTCAAATCCTTTCCCAGTTTAAGTTTTATGATTTGACCCATAGCTTGGCTTTGAAGGGTTGATTGTTATTACAAGAGGGAAAAAACGCTATTTGTGACATTTTTGTGACAGTTTTTGTGACAAGAATTTTTAATATTGGTCTACAATTTGACACCTTTCCCACTTAAAGGCAGTCCTCTCTTAGTCTCTTAGAAGTCCTTTTTTCATAATAATTACTGCATAATTAATGAGTTGAAGTCCATCTACTCTCGCCTTTGGCCCCACTTGAAAATCATCTATTGATTTATGTGGGTATATTGGGTGACTTTGATTATCTAAACTTCTTTTGTTTTGAGACTGGTGACAAGCATTAGTGACAGTTATAAAATGTTTATCAAATTGACATGGAAATAATAAACCTAAGCTTTAGTAAAAATTAACATTCTGAGACTAAGGATATTAAATTCTCTCCAATAATCAGGATTTTGTGTAAATCTTCTCCACATCACTAAACTTAACCCTTCTAGTTTCTGGCTTGACCCTATAGCCAGTTCTTTCAACCCATAACCGATTGCTCTCCACACTCTTAATTTCCCAGGTATTGAAACTAGAGTCATCCCCACCCTTCAACTGAATTAAATGGCCAACCTTTAACTCTCCACCAAGCTGTCTCTCGTAAGCCCAAAACTTAATTTTCTGGAATTGCTTTTTATCTTCCTCGTCATTAGAACTGTCTAGGATTTGGCAAGCTTGCTGAAGTTCCTCTTTTCCAGACTTATCACAAAGCATCATAAACTTTTCTCTGTCACAGTTTCTCAGGTCATCAACTATTTTTGAAAGTCTCTGTGAAGTATCGGTTACAGTAGTGACCACTTGGTCTGTATCCCTATCTATAACTGGGGTTTGAGTTTTGTTAATTGTAGCAGCATTCACCTGAGTCTCTACCTCAGAAGTAACTACTGTGACTGGTTTTGGTAAACTGTCACCGGATTTAGATATCTTAGTTACAACTTGGACAGTAGTTGATGGGTCTGATATCCTTCTCTCTTCAAAAGCCTCAAACTTAATTGTCCTGGGAGTGGTTATTGTTCTGCCCCATCCCATCTCTTCCAGTCGGCGAAAAAAATCAATAGCCTCACCTCTATCCTTGGCCTTCTTAGTCTTATACACAGCATCCCTAGGCGTAATCGGTTCTCCTTTTCTCAGAGCATACTGATAAAGCTGAAACATTTTACTTGGCCCAGAATCATCCATAATAGACAACAATCCCCGAACTTGAGACATTTGGTAAATTGCCCGTTCCTTGGCAATTTGGATAAACTTTTTAGAGACTATTTCATCTGGGGTTTTGCCCTGACAGACAGCGTGGAGGACATGATACAGCATTGCCCACCGCAAAATTTTCCCTGACATTTTCCCGTACTGGTAAATCATAGCTGGGCGATCGGCTTTAGCCTTTTGGCTTTCGGCGTGATTATGACAAGACTTGAATAGTTGGTAGGCATCTGGGGAAAGCTTGAAAGTAATAGCAGGCAAACGGTTGATGCTTTCGTAGGTATCAACCAACAGAGGCGTAATGTCCATGCCTACTTCATTATCATCGTCCCAATAGTGAGGAATATTTGGTAAGGTCGCAATATTGTATCTAGCAAAAAGCCCTGTAGGGTCTGAGCTGGAGATAATTTCAGACAAAACTTCAGGTTGAATCCCTCCCAGCAAACATTGATTAACTACACCACCGGGATAAATCTTACCTCTACGAATGACAGTATCCATAAGGCCATCATAGGATTCTAACAGCAACTGAGCATCGCTACCCTTACCACCTTTATACTGACCTTGGGACTTTTGCTCCTTAGCCAATTCATCGAAACACCTCAAAATCTTGGGATTATGTTGAGCTAATTCTCTCATCCCTTCAGGAGTATAGTCTCCAGTGCTAAATACTCGCAGTTTTGGTTCTTCAGGTTTGTCACCTCTTGTCGCCTTATCTGCTGCCTCCCAATCTGCCAAGTCTCTCTCATAATCAATTTTCTGGCGATCGTATAATTCTGTAGCTTTTTCCTGCATTTTTGATAAAGGCTTCCTAGCGATCGCTTGAATTAAAGGAGACTTCCTAGATGCTGGCTCTCCCACAATAGCTGAGAATATTGTCGCATTCTGGTCATAGTTACTACACTCACGTCCAATAATTTTAGTATCGGGGTCAATTAATGAAGCTGCTGCTGCTTCCAAAGCAACTAAAGTTGGTTCGTAAGGAACTCCTAAGTTATCTGCAAATGTAAGGACTGGGTGTAACTCTTGTGGTAACATGGCGTGACATTTTAACTTAACATTGGCTGAGAGAATTTCCGAAAATTCCTTTTCATCGTCTGGTAGTTCGGCATCCGCATCGAAATCCTCAATCGTACTCTCGTAGATTTCCTTTAATGAACGTATATCCCACCCGCTATCAAGGGAAAGCTGCTTAAGCTCAATGGTGACTCTGCTTTTTCTGGGGCGTTGCTCTGCCAGCTTAATAATCTCTCCGAGAACTTTAAGTTTATCCCATTTTTTGGGGAGAATTACGCCTTTGGTTTGACTATTATCCTGATGACGCTGTGAAGTTCCCTTGCCAGAGTCACTATTGCTGCTATTTCTGCTGTAATGCTGATTTTTCTGCCATGCTTTCAGGCAATTTTCTATAGCATCATCTGTAAGAGAAGCGATGGGGTTGCCTTTTTGGGCTGATTTCCAAATTTGTTGCGCCTCCTTACTATTATGTTGCGCCTCCTTACTATTAATAGGTGGGCTGCATCGACTACAATAATCTTCAAAAAGTGCTTGTGGTGTATCGGTGTAGTTAATTCCCAGATAATTAAGTCTTTGTGCAGTGCCAATCAAATTTCTGGCAAGCTTTGCACCAGCATTGTTTCTACCTCCTTCACTTACACCCCTTTCAATTAAGTCTCTGTCATCCTTAGTCAGGAATATTGCCAAAGGGGGTGTATTGGTTTGAATTGTTTTATCAAAGTTAAAGATAGGTTCTTTCTGTCGAGGTATTGTACTTCGTAGTTCCTGATAGCTGTACTTAGTACCGCTACTGCTAACTATTTCCGCTACCTTTCCCGACTTCTGATGTTTAAACCCAGGTACTCGCATAACTCTGGATGGATTCTTGATAGAGCGATCGCCATCAGCATATTCCAATAAGTCCGCTTGCAACTCCTGCCACTGCTTAATTGCTATGGGTTGTTCAAATACCCAATAACTGTGAATTGATTTACCACCAGTATCAACTTGTATAGTCGGTTCTGGCAAACCTAAATTTTGCCATAAAACCAATTGTTGCTCTTGAGGTAAATCATCATGCTCGTAGAATATAGCTTTTCCTGTTGTCACATCAGCGTCAGCATCACCCCCGCCATTAACGACAATGTAGACCCCATAACCAAGGCTTTCCCATTGCAATAATTCTTTGTAGTTAATTAACTCTAGGCTATAGCTAGTCTTTTTACCGAAATTTTTGCCATTTTCCTTTTTAAAAGCACGGAAGTATATGTTATCATTTGATGTATATCCTAAAAAGCAAAGGAATTGATTCACTTTGGCTTTGAGATTCTTTGTATTCATCTTGTTATCATCTCACTAGATAATTGTGTTTTTGTCTCCTGAGATAGACTGATCGTCCGCTTACGCGCTTCATGTCGCGCAGCGAAACACCAAATTTTTTGATTAACTTTGAACATCACATTAAACAGTGGACAGCTACCAACTGCCCATTTTTTTTTAGGGAGGTAGAAACTTAAGTCAGAAGTCAGATAGATGGGAGAAGAGTGAGCATTTATAAATATCCCCGCCCTATTGGTGTAGTACGATATGGCCTAAAAACGGACATTCTCGTACAGAAAGAATTGAACTTCTGACTTCTAAATTTCGACTTATGACTTCAGCTCTAAATCTACCACCATCACCTTCACAAATCAAGCATTTTTGCCTATAGTTATTTGAATGTAAAAATCGCTGTAATAATAGCGTATATTTACATCAATTACATTTCCTGAAAACTTGGCCCAAAATCACCAACAACTTTTAACTTATGACCAAAAAATAAGGTCAATAGCTTTCCCCTTTAAGGGAATGAAAAGCAGCGGTGGGTACTGATAACTGATAACTGATAACTGATGACTGAAACGACTTATGGCTGATAGCAACCGATTGTCCATTTCTTTGCCCAAGGGTGTTTACAAGAAGCTGGAAGAAAGAGCACAGAAGGAGGGGCGAAATGTTTCCTCCCTCGCATCTGTTCTGATTGAGCGGATGATGCTCGAAGACGAGAAAAATCAACTGTGGGTAGAGGCAATGGCTCACTACCAAAGGCAACTAACAGAGGAAAAACAAGCATCCGCCCAACGGATAGCCGAGCTACAAAGTGAACTAGATGAGGAACGCTCCAAACTAGATATCACCTTGCCAATAGTCATCAAATCTCCTCTGCTCAAAACCTTATCGGGAGAAGAGCTATCAGACTTAGAGTTAAGTGTGCTGTGTGATTTTTTCGGCTATGACCAACGTCTGCTACAACAGGCCAGGTCTACTCAGGACAAAAGTCTTGTAACTGAAGAAAGAACTGCAGATGAAAGAGGAGAAGAATTTACCGAGACCGAAATGCCTTGATAGTTGGCAAGAAGGGGTGCTGTCAAATCAGGGTATTGTGTTCATTGCACCCCCAAATCTAGGGCGAGAAGATGCGATGGCAGCCTATAGCCAATGCGAGTCTTGGCTAGAAGCTGTGGCTAACATCTGGGGAGAGGTTAGATTAACCTGGGTAGGAGCGACTTATGGCCTGAGAAAATTATCACAAATACCATCACCATCACAAGGAAATTCCACACTGATATTGTCTATGACTGAACAGTCTCAAAACCTAATAATTCCTGAATTGGATCTAGATTTGAACGAACTATATCAGCGGACTCATCCGTGTTACCTAACTGAGATGGTGACTCAGAAGGTGATCTGGATGAATGCTAAGGCAATAGAAGTTAACCACCTGAAAACTCCGAGTAAAGTGATTGGCAGTTCTTGTACTTCGATGTGGAATGGTGACTCGATGGAAAAAATGATGAAGCATCTGCTGGCAGATAAATTTATCCATCAGTTTGAAACCCAGGGCTATCATTGGGTTGATGAGTGGAGACGGGAGAAGATTACCACTGTCTCCGAATATGGCCTTGTTACCGTGTTTGGTACAGAATGTCGGCTTTGTGAAACCCTGGAATATCATGTTGTTGGGGTAGATTGATTCTATACCGTAGGTGGTAGGACAGGAAAAACTCACTCACAGATTACTTATGAGTTCTGACTTTCGCCTAGCGCTATAACTCCTTCCTCTGCCTGGATAGACCACTTCTGGCTCAACTCTGCTGCTAGTCTTTGCACTGGTAATATAGGGTTTGGCCTTGTGCCGTAGAGATAATTGTCTATAGCTTTCGAGGAAATTCCGAGAAATTTGGCAATTATTGCCTTTTTCATGGGGTACTTTCGTAGTAGTTCCATTGGATGTAGTGTGGGACAAAATTTGTCCACATTATACTCGTTAACTTCTGAAAGTATGATTCTTTGTGGGTAGACAATGTTTGGACTTTGAATTATGTTCATAATAAGTAAAAAAAGTTTTGATTTTTAGAGGCTTTGGCCTCTTTTTTTTTTGGTTGCTGCTATATATTACCTAATTAGCAGCTAATTAAATACCATACAGCCACTAAATAGTGGTGTCAAGCTTTGCTGCTAAATTGTTCCTAAACAGTAGTAAAACATTGAGCAAAGGCAGTAATGGTTAGTCAAAATGAAAGAATTGTTCTGGCCACTATGGGAGAATGGCATAGAGATATGCTTGTGATTGATTCTTGGATTAATAATCGTCCTAAAAGCCAGCAAGCAGTGTCTCTTCTGTGTGCAAAGCTTCAGGAGTGCAAGGACGAAATCAAAGAAAGAATGGAATACCTGGCAAGAAAAAGGGGAATCAGTGCTGATGAACTATGGATTCAAGTATTGCGAGGAGAGGCAGAAAGGCTAACTGCTGAAGAATGGGCAAATGAAAGCGGGGATGAAGAGTAATACCTCCAGCCCCAAGAAATTACTAATCTTAACTGAGCGCACTAAAAACACCGTAGCATAACTTGCAATCACACAACCGCCTTTTACATAAAGGCGTTTTTTTTATTTTTACTTCACAGGGGATTGCACTCACAAAAAAAACACGCTTGAATAATTTATATGAGCAATAGACGATTATTAATCAACTAATACTCATCACTTAAAAATAGTAATCACTTAGTAATCACCACGAATGGAGTGGGAACCTTTTCCAGAAGAGTTAGAGCCAATTTGCTATTGGACTCGCAAGCAAGTCCTATCTTTGTTTGAGTCATGCTTTCAAAAAGGGTCAAACTCTTTAACAAGGGACGTAGCAGATATCAAAGCTCTAATTGAGTCTGGAGAAATAGCAATTGAAGACTGCCCCTTGCAGGTGGGTAGCAAGCGTAATTGGATTTACCAGATAGAAGCTGTGCGATTTCTCTGGTACTACAGACAAATTGTGCAAACCTACGGTAATCGGGCAGTAGCAAAGGAATACATAAAAAAGAACGGAGTTCCATTATGAGCGACTCACAACGCGAGCGCATAGCAAAGGCTTTGTCTAACCGCAATATTCAACCAACTGATG
>NZ_JBNHEP010000203.1:0-40524 GCF_050015995.1 Dapis brunnea BLCC-M229
TACAGAACTTTTCCCATACGTTAGCGGTTTCACGCTGTTGTAAGGTTGTAGTCATGTGATAATAATTGCTATGTATTTTTCAAGGTTCTCGGTAGCGCTTTTGCTACCTTGATTACTATATTAATCATCTAATTTAGTTTTGTAAAGGGTTTTAAGAAAAGTATGTTGGAATTTTTTAATAAGTTAGACTTATGTTTTTCTCAAATGGTACAATAAGCGTAGGTTGGGTTGACGTAGAAAACCCAACAATAATAAAGCTTTGTTGGGTTTATCCTGCGGATAAGCGGAGCGAACACCTCATTATACAAGGACTTACATTTCCTGGGCTGTCACACCACTACTGGACCGACACATATTCAATGGTGCGTTACGACCGATTGTTAAATGCTACCCGCAGTCTAAATTTTAGCCGTCTAACCCAGCCTACAAATTTTGATTGGTATAACAACCTGGTTCAATAATCTTGAATTAGCCTGGAGGCCACTGCATTTGACGACCTCCAAGAATATGAAGATGTAGATGAAATACGGTTTGGCCAGCTTCTGCGCCATTATTAATCACCACACGATAGCCATTTTGTAGCCCTTCTTCTTCTGCAATGCGCTGTGCAGTCAGCAACAAATGTCCCATTAAAGCATGGTCTTCAGGTACAGCATCGGCTAACTTGGGAATAGGCTTTTTCGGAATCACCAGGATATGAATGGGGGCTTGAGGATTGATATCTCTGAAAGCCAAGGCCATATCATCCTCATAAACAATATCCGCGGGAATCTCGCGCTGGATAATTTTACTGAAAATAGTTTCTTGTTCGCTCATTTATCTATTTATCAAGAACTAACTATACAAATCTAAGAATATAAGAATATGTTAGCTAGAGTCTGGAGTGCATCAATAATTGGTATTGAGGCCGTAAAAGTTGGTGTAGAAGTCGATGTATCTGGGGGCCTCCCAAAAATTGTCGTTGTGGGATTGCCAGATGCAGCGGTTCAAGAGTCAAAGGAAAGGGTCAAAGCGACTCTGAAAAATTGTGGTTATGCCTTCCCCATGCGGAAAATTTTGATTAATCTCACCCCTGGAGATTTACGCAAAGAGGGTCCAAGTTTTGACTTACCTATTAGTATAGGAATTTTGGCGGCCTCGGAACAAGTGAAGGCCGACTTACTGGGAGACCATCTATTTTTGGGAGAAGTTTCTCTTGATGGTAGTTTGCGACCAGTTGCCGGAGTTTTACCCATTGCTGCTGCTGCCCAAAAAATGGGAATTACTGGTTTAGTTGTGCCTGCTGCCAATGCCAAGGAAGCGGCGGTGGTGAAAGGGTTATCAGTTTATGGATTTGATAATATATTTAATGTCACTGATTTTTTGAATAATCCCGCAGACTTTTCTCCTGTAGAAATTAACACTGCTGAGATTTTGGCAAAACAAGAATTTACAGGTTTAGATTTAAAAGAAGTTAAAGGACAAAATCATGCTCGTCGCGCTCTGGAAATAGCTGCTGCTGGGGGGCATAATTTAATTTTTGTCGGACCTCCTGGCAGTGGGAAAACAATGTTGGCGCGACGTTTACCAGGAATTTTGCCTCCCTTGAATTTTGAGGAAGCGTTGGAAGTAACTCAAATTTATTCGGTGGCGGGGTTGTTGAAAGACCGGGGGAGTTTGGTGAGCGATCGCCCGTTTCGCGCTCCCCATCATTCGGCATCAGGACCTTCTTTGGTGGGTGGAGGCAGTTTTCCGCGACCGGGGGAAATTTCTTTATCTCACAGAGGAGTATTATTTTTAGATGAGTTAACAGAATTTAATCGCAATGTTTTGGAATATTTGCGTCAACCCTTGGAAGATGGGGTGGTGACAATATCCCGCACCCGACTCTCGGTAGAATTTCCGGCTCAGTTTACTTTGGTAGCGAGTACAAACCCTTGTCCGTGCGGTTATTATGGCGACCCCATTCAACAATGCACCTGTTCCCCACGGCAACGGGAGCAATATTGGGGGAAACTTTCCGGACCTTTGATGGATAGAATTGATTTACAGGTAATGGTTAGTCGGTTAAAACCGGAAGAAATTACTAGGCAGGAAACTGGGGAAAGTTCGGTAGATGTGAGGGAAAGGGTGAGGGCAGCACGCGATCGTGCTCGGCATCGGTTTCAGGATGAGACTGGTTTAAGTTGTAATGCGCAGATGCAGAGTCGTCATTTTCGCCAATGGTGTAAGTTGGATGAGAGCAGTCGGAATTTATTGGAGGGGGCGATAAGAAAATTAGGGTTGTCAGCGAGGGCGAGCGATCGGATATTGAAAGTAGCGCGAACTATTGCTGATTTAGCTGGGGATGAGGAGTTGAAACCTGGTTATGTTGGTGAAGCGATCCAGTATCGGACTATCGATCGGATGCAGTAATTGATGACATAGCTTTGTAGGTTGGGTTGAGGAAGTGCGATTCGTTTGGCTTAACAAGCTCCTATGTAAGTTAGGCCAGTCCCAAAAACTAGGGATAACTAAGCGTAGTCATGCAGGTTGAATTCCTGCCCTCTCGGATGCAGAGTGACTCTCAAGCTCAGGTTTCCAAGGTTAACAACTTGGACTCTCGGTGCATGGGCTTAAAGCTGTAAAACTAGAAGGTTTAATTTGGTTATCGCAGCCAAGGAAGTTGCATAAGGCTAACGCAGAGTGAATCTAGTAATACCGTTCGTCACCCAAGATAGGTGAAATTAAACCTGGTACACCTTGCCCAAAACGGGATGCCTATCACAACTGGTAATGTAGTTCCTCGGCATTACCGCATCTAGTTACAGGCCGGACGAGACTAGGAGCCTAAGTGCAACAGGAAATGATACTAGGGAACGAAGTAATACCAATTACCAAAAGTAATGCTATACTTGAGCTATAATTCAATAGTCAAATATTTACCAAGATTCAAAGTCTGTTTTTGACAATTATTAGTCGGTTAGTGTAGATTATTCCTACTTTTACCTCTCTCCTCACCTCCCACACTCCCCACACTTTCCCACCCAATCAGGTATAGCAAGATTTTTGAGAAATGGTATAACCCCTTTTGGACTCTCATCAATCGACCAATGAGTAGGGAAAGTTTAATCAATGTCCATTCGGGAGTAGGATTCCCCAAGAAGCAAGCCTAGATTAACTTCCAGGATGTGCAGACGTGGGGAGGCAGTAAGGTTGGCAGGTTACCGAAATTAATAAGGCAAAACTTAGCTCCCGTAGTATAAGTGCCCACAGAAAGTAGGAGATACCTCAACCTAGAAATCCTTGCTGTCAGGAGCCGTGTGAGCTGGAAACTCTCATGCACGGTTTTGTAGCAGAGGTGAGGGATAGCGATATCCCTATCGACTGCATCCGAAACCCAACATCATATATACCGTATTTCACCTTTAATAAAAAACGGGCTGATGTAGTTTTTCTAAAGAAAGGGAGCATAAAAATTAGGTTGTTGTTGGGTTGCGCTGTCGCTTAACCCAACCTACAATATTATTATGATAAGTATTATATGAATCGTTATATTATTGCTCCCTCTGCTAGTAAAGATTTAAACGAAATTATAGATTATTTTGCCGATTTCAATATTGCTAGAGGCGAAAGTTTCATCACAGCTTTTCAAAAAAAATGTCAAGACTTAATCAATTTTCCCATGATGGGACGCAGTTATGAATAGATTGGACACTGGTTGCGAGGCGTACCTTTAGATAAATATATCATCATATATCAGGTTACTGATAATACTTTAGAAATTCTCCGGGTTGTGCATGGTTATCGCTATCTAAAAAACTTGTTTTAGTCAGATGAAAATTAAGTTTACACAACCTATTTTTCATTAGAATAGCGATCGCTCTTCATTTGTTTAATTAGGTGGAAGAGCAATCGCTTGTAAATCTCCCTAAAGCTTCATGGTTTAACTATCATTTTCTCCATTTATTTGTGGAGGAGGTAATTCTACCGTACCATCAACAGGCGTTAATTTTATCTCCTGTTTTGATGCTGCTTTATTAGCTTCAATAATCTCAGTAATTGCTTGAACAAAGAGAGATTGAGTAACACATTTTTCTTCTTTAGATTTGTTTTCCCTAGCAGCAGCAACTACAGCTTTAAAAACAGCATTTTTGATGTCTCTACCAGATATTTCATCAAACTGTTTCGCAAGTTCAGAAAAATCTACTAAGTCTTTATCTGAGTTTTTCTCTAATGGAAGTTTACTAGGAATTTGAGCTTGCCAAATTTTTGCCCTCGCCTCTTCATCAGGTAAATCAAATTGAGTTTTCCATCGTATTCTGCTAATAAAAGCTGGATCGTAGTTACGAATTAAGTTAGTTGCAAAAACAACAATTCCTTCATAAGAAGAAAGCTGCATCAACATCACACTACGAGTTAAATTAACTGCAGTATCCGTTGCTTGATTCACATTTTCTAAACGTTTACCTAAAAAAGAATCTGCTTCATCAAAGAATAAAACTGCATTATTGCTAGTAGCAAATTCAAATGCTTTCGCAATATTCTTTGGTGTTTCACCAACATATTTAGATTCAAGTTGCTGATAGGGAACAAGTAGAATATTAAGTTTTAGTGCATGAGCAAGTGCTTCGGCAGTCAAGGTTTTTCCTGTTCCTGGCGGACCAGAAAAATTAATGGAAAGAGCTTTATCCAACTTGTGTTTTTCACCCATACCCCACTCATTGTAAATTAAATCCTGATACTCAATTTCTGCCAAAATTAAGTCTATTTGATTTTTAGTTGTTTGAGGCAAAATAACATCATCAAGAGTATATTTTGGTTCTCTTAGATAGGGGGTAAAATCTATATTTGATTCTGGTTGTTCTGAATCACTAGATTGTGTATCATTCTCAGAGCGTGGAGTCTCATTAATACCTTTATTAGTCGAGGTGTTTTTTTCTCCTGTTGCTTGTCGAAATGCTCCTATTTTATCAGCTCTTGGCATTAAATTTTTCCCTTTAAGTTATAAATTGCAACTAACAGTATGAATCAAAATAAATTACCCTAATTTAACTCTATTTATTCCTGGGATATTGGAATTACTGTTTGGAAATTAGGGATTTGCAACTTAATAAAGTACGAATTATTAGTGCATAAAAAGACTGGTGGCTGTCATTGCGAGGCGGTGATATTAGGCTCAACCTTAATTGGGAAGAGTTAAGCTAGCCGAAGCAATCTCTGGATTAGCTGGTAGTCTATTTTTTGCTAGTCCCTTAGTCATGCCAATTTTCCAAATACATTATTCTAGCTTTTGACCTATCTTTGGGAAAATTATTAATATCATTACCAGTTATTCCTGATAATTTAAACACCTTAGATGGTTTACTTTCAACGTGCTTTGGGTCCCACACTTCCATAGTTAGTTCGTGAGAATAACCTTCCAAGTAAAGTATCAAATATAAAGTTGTTTCTTTGCCAAATGCTTCAATTAAAGCTGGAGCAATATTTGTATCCCAGATTGGCTCCAATTTTCTATACAACATTTCCATTGTAGAACTTCTATTACCACCAAAAAATTCACTGAAGGAATCAAGAAAATTTTTCCTATTTCTTTTTGGCATAGAATTATCCTGACTATATTGGCGGAACTGTGATTCTCTATCTCTTGGCGGATCGCTTCGTGGCATTTATAACTACCTCTAAATTTTTACTTCAAATTAACAACTACAACTAACTGCCTCTTTATTTCAACAGTCAATCTATCTGAATAATCAAAGCATTAAAAAATAGACTTTGCTTCATTTTGGCATATTGGTCTATAGTTTCATTTGTTTTGTCTATTACTTCTACCAATGGCTTAAATAACTGAATCAAAGGATTGTTAGCTACTGATTCTTCAGTTAAAAGTGATGGTAATTCTGGTGGTGCAATAAATTTTCTAAATAAAGGATTGAAAAGATTTTCAGCATTTCTTCTCCAACTTTGGTATTCTTGACCAGTTAACTCATTATTTAGAACATAAATTCGTTCTAACTTAGAGCCTGGAACACTAGAAGGAATTTCTAAATCACCTCTATCAATTGTGGGAACGCTATACCCTCTTTCATTGTTTCCTATTTCAGTATCATAGAGCCATATTTTGAGGTATTCAAAATTACAATTAGGCAATAAACGACTTTGACGAAATATTTCTTTAACGATTAATTTATCAAAGAAATTTTTGGTTTTATTACTAATAACACATTCTCCATTCTTTAATCTTTCCCCAGGAATTCCTAACAACTCAATGGTCTTTAAATTTCCATAGGTTTCTGGAGAACGAAAACCAATTTCTAGATAGATTTTTTCAGCAGGTATTCGTGACATAATTATTGACTCCTTTTGGGAATTAATACCAATTTTCTAGTTTCAGTTTTTTTGCTTCTGAACGTTTTGTAGGCAAAGGAGAGCTTTGAGGTGCTTGCCCTAGTTTGAAAACTTCTGAAGGTTTGCTATTTGCATATCTGGGGTCCCAAATTTCCATTATTGTTTCCCCAAGAACTGCACCAGCATAAAAAATAACGTATAATGTTGCTGCATATCCAAAAGCTGTTATTAGAGCAGCAGCTACTATCGTTTCCCAGATTTTTTGCAGACCATAAACCAAAGCTTCAATAAATTTTTTAAAGACTTCTCCTAACCAGTCTAAAAACTGATCTATTAGACTACCAAACCATGTAAAAAAACCCATTTATTTTAGCTCCTATTAACTAACTACTTAAGACAGCAACTATCGGTTTGTTTTGCACTGTTGGCAACTGAACATCTTGGTCTTCTAAAGGTTTTAAAGAAATCATAACTGGCTGCATATCTGAGCGTTTTGGATCTACAAATGCAACTATTACATCCAACCCATCCCTGAAGACTGCTAGCAACCACTCGCTACGATAGCCAAATTCTTGTCTTAGATAAGATTCAATCTCCGGCCAGTTATTGTCTAAGAATTGAGCTACTAAAGCCAAATAATATTTGGTAGCTTCTGTTACATATCCCCATATCTGTTTAATCCCACCAACAAACTGTTCCCACACATTAGCAAAAGCTCTTGAGAGAGCTTCAACAATTGCACCAAAAGCATAAACAGCAGCAGCTCCGAGAAGAAGTCCAGCAGCAGCTTGTATTAAAATATCCCAAGCCATTAATTAGTTACTCCACTAATAATTATCAGTGATTACTCAAGTCACTTTGATTTAAAGTGTCTATTTATACCCAAAATAACTTAACTAATCTCAGAATAAAACTGATAAAACTTAGAACTTATATTAGAATTACATCAGGAACTTTAAAAACTCTCTCAACTATGGCCTCCATCGACAAACAATTTGCTGAAGCTGCCCAAAATTGGGACTTAGAAACCCTATATACAGACCTCGCTTCAGCTAAGGGAAAGCGTCTTACCCCTACTGAAAAGCTACACCTCCGAGGTTTACTCTGTGGGTACAGTCCCGCAGAAATAGCTGAAAAGCTAGGCAAAAATCCCAAAGGTGTAGAAACTGACTTATGTGCAACCATATATAGATACGTCAAAAGTTTAGTCGATAGGTGCGATCGCAGAATCGAAAATTGGAGAAATATTTCTGAATGGCTGGAAACAGATGGATACAGATGTCGGTCATCTCCCCAAGTACCACTTGATAGTTTGTTACCAGAAAATAGCGTAGTTAATGTCACTAATATCAATATTGAAAATAATCAATTAGTTATAGCTTTTAATTTGCGGATACCCACTTCAAAATCTGAAAAAATATCAATAGAAAACTTTGGCTTAAGTGATGATATGATTCCTAAAGATATTGCTAGAGATTTATCTGAAAAGTATTAAATTTACCTGCCTACTCTGAAACCAAGGAAATTCATTTGACTAACCTACAAAATCAATCAAAGTAGTCTTATCCTCAACTTGAGAAAAATTCATTTATAATAAAAAATTAACTGTTTATAATAGGAAATTTAATAGGAATAACTTATGTCCGTATTTTTAGCGATCGCAGTTTTAGGTATGCTGATTGTAGTTCACGAGTTAGGCCACTTTATGGCTGCTCGACTCCAAAACATCCATGTTAACCGTTTTTCCATCGGCTTTGGCCCGATAATCTGGAAATACCAAGGGCCACAAACTGAATATGCACTTCGAGGTTTTCCCTTGGGAGGTTTTGTCGGTTTTCCGGATGATGACCCAGATAGCTCCATACCTAAAGACGATCCAGACCTCTTACGCAACCGCCCCATTCTAGACAGAGCGATCGTACTCAGTGCTGGAGTAATTGCTAACCTCATATTTGCTTATTTTCTCTTAGTTGCTCAAGTGGGTATTGTTGGTGTAGCAGATTTTAACTATGCTCCTGGGGTGAAAGTTCCAGAAGTTGCTACAAGTGTTAGTTCTGCTGCTGCTCAAGCAGGTATTCAGGCAAATGATATTATTTTATCAGTTGGAAACCAACAATTAGGTGCGAACAAAGAAGCTATTAGCACTTTGGTAGAAACCATTCAAAATAATGCTAATCAAACTTTGGAGATGGAAATTCAGCGTGACGGAGAAAAATTATTTCTTGAAGTAACCCCAGAATTAGGAGATGATGGCAAAGGTCGCATCGGAGTGCAACTAATTTCTAATGGAGAAATAGTCAGAAACCGCACTAATAATATAGTTGAAGTTTTTAGTATTGGTGCTGAAGAATTTCAAAGAATTGTTGTCTTGACACTTCAGGGTTTTTGGCAGCTTATTAGTAATTTTGGTCAGACAGCAGGGAAACTAGCAGGACCTGTTGCTATTGTAGACATGGGAGCAAAAATTGCTGAGGATAATGTGGTCGAACTGTTTAGGTTTGCTGCATTAATTAGTATTAATTTGGCAGTGATTAATATTTTGCCTTTGCCTGCTTTAGATGGCGGTCAGTTAGCATTTTTGGCAATTGAGGGAGTTAGAGGTAAACCCTTACCACTTCGCGTGCAAGAAAATGTCATGCAGACTGGTTTGGTATTGTTATTAGGTTTAGGAGTATTCCTCATTATTCGGGATACTGCTAATTTGGATGGGGTGCGTTCAATATTCCAGAGATAAGTAGTAAAAGTCAAAAGTTAAAAATTAAAAGTTAAAAATTTTGATTGCTAAGGTTTTGAGTATTTTGTCAAATGGTGCGTTACGAAAGATGATTAAATGTTTTTCACAGCTTAAATTTTAGTAGTATAACGCACTCTACTGTCGTGTCAAACTTGAAAATGTGGGTTAAAAAAACCTAACCCCCCAACCCCCTTCCCTGCAAGGGAAGGGGGGATTTCTCCCCTCTCGGAGCAGGAGAGGGGTTGGGGGAGAGGTCTTCTACGTTGCTTGCTCCTAAACCACAATTTTAGTCTTGACACGGCACTACTGGCACGTCAAGCTTAAAGTAGTGGAATAGATTTTGAACTAAAAGCTTTTAAAAATCATCATCCTACCATTTTTCTAAAGTAACATTTAAGGCTTGACACGGCACTACTAGACTGACGCATCTAAAATTGTGCGTTACGACGGATTGCTAAATCCCTTTTATGGAGTAAATTTAAGCTGTCTAACGCACCCTAAAATTTTGCTTTACAGGAACAAGGTACTCACCTACGGGAGCAAGATGCTCCCACTGGCAAACAATTGAATTTTGAGAGACTACTACTTCTTCCTTCTTCTTTCTTCCTCAAAATGGTAACAACTCGTAAATTTTCACTGAAGCGACAGCGATCGCTAGAATTACTTCTTCGTCTCAAGCGTCTCTATCCTGATGCTACTTGTACTCTGACTTATGAAACTCCTGTTCAGTTACTTGTAGCTACTATTCTTTCTGCTCAATGTACTGATGAACGAGTCAATAAAGTTACGCCCGCTCTATTTAAAAAATTCCCGGATGCTTTAGCATTGGCAAATGCAGATATTGAAGAACTAGAAAATTTAGTGCGTTCTACTGGATTTTATCGCAATAAAGCTAAAAATATTAAAGCTGCTTGCAAAATGATTATTGAGAAGTTTAACTCTCAGGTGCCAAAGCAGATGGAACAACTTTTGCAGTTACCAGGAGTAGCAAGGAAAACAGCTAATGTTGTTTTAGCTCATGCTTATGGAATTATTGTCGGGGTGACGGTAGATACCCATGTTAAACGGTTGAGTCAAAGGTTGGGTTTAACTGAACATTCTGATCCAATAAAAATTGAGCGAGATTTAATGCGGTTGATACCTCAGCCTGATTGGGAAAATTGGTCTATCCGATTAATTTATCATGGTCGGGCAGTCTGTAAAGCCAAAAATCCTGCTTGTGATAAATGTTTATTAGCTGATTTATGTATTTTTACAAAAGAATAACTTAATGAAGTTAGTAATTAAAGCTTGTAGTAGGGCTTTAGCCCCATTTATAAGTTAGGGCTAAAGCCCTACTACAAACAAAACAAAAACTTTTATGGTACTATTAGAGGTTGGGCAAATCACCTAAAATTAAAGATACCAATTATTTTGGAGGAATAAAGTAATTAATCATGGCTAAAAAGAGCATGATCGAGCGTGAGAAAAAACGCAAAAAATTAGTAGAAAAATATGCTGAGAAACGTGAAGAACTAAAACAGCAATTCATGGAGGCAGAAGATTTAGAGGAGAAAATAGAACTCCATCGTAAACTTCAGAGACTACCTCGTAACAGCGCTCCTAACCGTGTCAGAAATCGTTGTTGGTTAACTGGACGTCCAAGAGGGTATTATCGGGATTTTGGACTTTCTCGTAATGTTATCCGAGAAATGGCCCATGAAGGTTTGTTGCCAGGGGTTGTGAAGTCTAGCTGGTAGAGGAAATGGATAATGGATAATGAATAATGGATAATGAAAACTATCTCTAATTATCAATTATTCAAAGGAGAGGCTTTAAACCTCTAGGGATTAATTATCAATTATCAATTATCCATTATCTATTATTAATACTATTGTCCACAACAACGTTCTATTCCGAGACTATCTAATAATAAGTCACTAACAGCATTGGCGATCGCAAATTCCCCATAAAAACTCTGGGAAAAGTCAAAGGCTTGCATTTCTGTAATAATGGCAATTACTAATGAGCCTAAATCATTCTCCCCTTCCATGCGATGGCGAACAAAGATTTGTGCAGCTCTGTTGGCAATATCTTCGTTCACTTTTTCGGGAATAAACTCTTGATTGAGCCATATATGTAAGGAGGTTTTTAACCATTGGCCCTCTTCTTGAGGGTTTTGTGCTGTTGGTAAAGTAATTGCTTGGATTGGTTCAGCCATAATTCTAAAGTTTGTATTATAAATTTTTAATCGTAATTCCATGATAGAATATGATATTGAGTCAATCATACAAGGATATGCTCAAGGCTACTTCCTTATGGCAAATGATGGAGAGAATAGTTTAGAGTGGTATGGTAGTCGTAAGCGGGCTTTGATTCCTTTAGATGAAAGATTTCGCTATCCACGGTCATTGCGTCGTGCAATTAATCAAAATCGTTTTACTGTTGCTATTAATCAAGATTTTGAAGCTGTGGTTGAGGGTTGTGCAGATCGAGAAACAACCTGGATATCTGGGGAACTGAAGAAAATTTACAAAGCTTTAAATGAAGCAGGGTATGCTTATAGTTTTGAGACTTGGCAAGGAGATGACCTTGCTGGTGGAATTTTAGGAATTGTGATTGGTGGGGGTTTTATTGGGGAGTCAATGTTTTACAATATTCCGGAGGGGTCGAAGGTAGCGATGGTAAAGTTGGTGGAGCGACTCCGGGAGCGACAGTTTGTTTTTTTTGATGCTCAGATGAATAACCCCCACTTGGAAAGATTTGGAGCTTATAGTATTAGCGATAAAAAATATAAAGCACTTTTAAAATTAGCGTTAACTCGTGGATGTAGTTTAATATAGCACTGAGTAGGGAGTAGGGATTAGTTGGAAAAACATTTTCCCCTCTAGGATTTCATAAGTTTATATTCTAACTAACTCTATGAGTAGGGAGTAGGGAATAGGGAATAGGCAGTAGGGAGTAGTGGGAAAAACATTTTTCCGTCTAAGATTTCATAAGTTTATATTCTAACTAACTCTATTTATTTTTTATATAGTTTATCTAATAGAATTTTGACAGCCTCAACAATTATATCTGGTTCATCTATCCACACAAAATGACCACTTTTATTAGCTTGAAGTTGAACAAAATTTGTTGATAGATTAGATAAATTTTTGTGCATTTCCTCCCGTAAGTTGTTAGCTGCTTTTAGAGGAATTAAAAAACTCCACCAAGAAGGTTGGAAAAAAGAATTAGCTTTGATACTAACTATTGGCATCGAGCCAAATTGATTAGCAATAGTAACCTGATTTCCACTATTATTGAGATTGAGCATTTCTCGACACATTGTCATCCAGTGTTTAGAACGACAAAAAGAACGTTTTACATAATTTCTAGACTCTTGAGAAAACTGTCGTAATTCAGGTTTAATTAATTCAAATATGCCACATTTTCTGAATAGCTGAATAATTCCTAATATTGAGCCAAAAGTAGACATAATAAAGCCAGAAATAAAGAATAGTTTCAAAGCTTGTAATTGGATAGGCATTTTCAGCATTTCTTTCTCATAGAGTCCATCTATGAGTACCATTCCCATAACTTTTTCAGGGAAGCGATGGGTATACAATCTGACATTGTAACTACCAAAGGAATTTCCTATTAAAATGTAGGGTGGCTGAATTTTGGCTTGAGTAAGTAGGGTATCTAATTCTTCTACAATTTGACTGCTAGTTCTAGGATAAGGACTATGGTCGCTCCATCCACATCCAGCTCGGTCATAAATACATACTCGCCCAAATTTTGCCAGTTTTTCTACGAGGAAATACCCCTCTATTCCCCCTAAGCTATGCTCTAAAATAATTGTGGGATTAGCTTCTCCTAGGGTGTACAAATGTAGATGATAACCACCAACATCAAATAGCTTTCCTGGAGGTGGTTTTTGATTTTCCAGATAACAGGCGATCGCTTGATAAAGTGTTGTAGTAATTATCAAAATAATTCTGATAGATAATGACATTTTTGGTATTCCTATAGATAAAGAATAGTTTCCTTACTCCAAGTAATATTTTGAATTATAGTGTTTCTCAAGTTACTACTGAATTCAAATTACTGAAAAATTGAGGTAATTAATTATTAATTATTGAATATTCCCTACCAAACCCAGAAACCAGGTTTTTTCGCAGATGTCTACTGTTAAAAATAACAATTTATCCTAGAAACCAGGTTTCTTTAGTCTTAAGTCCACTACAAGAGCGATCGCACTATATTAGTAATCTAGTTATTTCTCGACAATAATTACACATCCTTTCCATCCTAATTCATTAGCCATATTAATTCCATTCTCAAAAATGGTTTTTCCAGTGCCGATAACTTTCTTTTTGCTCTTACCTTGATTACACAAAATTTTTCCTTTATTTAAACCATTAGAGCGGTAACGTCCCCGATAATGCCAATCAATTTTTTGTTTCATTCCAATTAGCTTAGAGTAAGCAGTATAGCAAGATTTTTCAATGCTAGATTGAGTCCAAGTCCACCAGTAACCTCCTTGGTTAGAAGAAGCTGAACAGTAAGGCAATAACGAAGAAGCTGAAGCTGAAAGACTTTGACTATCTTGTTCAATTCCTGTAATAGCCAACACACATCCTAAAGCTAAAGTAGTAATCAAGTGACTTTTCTTCATGTTTATTTCTCCTTATTTCGATCGTATTCATAATCTTTATAACTTTCATAGATGTCTTAACCTGATAAATTAAATGTATCAAATGTAGTTTTTATAGTAGGTTAAGTTAACTGTGATAATAATTTTTTTTATCATAGTTAAATTATGAAAAATAATTTTTAAACTCGTTAAATACCAATACGAGATATTTCTAGAGAAAATACATTCTATTCCATGTAAGTGTGGTACACTGACTCTAGTAAATTGGCTCAACAAGAATGAAAATTTAATTCCATACTTTAAAAACTGTTTAACAAGCTAGTGCTACTGTACTTCATAAACCACCGAATGGATTGTAAATTATTTGAACATGATTAAATGCCTTCAAATTTTTGGGTCAGACTTACACTAGACTTTATCTTTGTTGTCTGAAGTAGTATATTTCTTAGGAAAAAGAAGTTATGCAAGTTTAGAAAAAGGCTACTGATAGGAATAGTAACCTTCTTTATCAACTTGAAGCAAAAAAAGCTGTGGTCTAAAATAATTGTAGGATTACCTTCTCTTATAGTGTACAAATGTAGATGATAACTGCCGACATCAAATAGCTTTCCTAGAGTTAGTTTTTAATTTTCCAGATAACAGGCGATCGCTTGATAAAGTGTTGTAGTAATTATCAAAATAATTCTGATAGATAATGACATTTTTGGTATTCCTATAGATAAAGAATAGTTTCCTTACTCCAAGTAATATTTTGAATTATAGGGTTTCTCAAGTTATTGAGGTAGAGTTTTTTTCTTCTTTTCTATTCTCCGTTTCCCGAATTACTATTCCCTACTCCCTAAATTTATTTAATTTTCTCCTCAGTCACTAAGGTCGAACTTACCCATTCTCCTTTGTCATTATAACTACGAATAATTCGTTGACGAAGTTGAGGTTCAATTAACCAACCAAGTTCAAAAAATACAGGTTTTCTCAACTCAATTTTGACAGGCAAAGTAGCAGATGCACCATCAGGAAGTAAAACTATTTTTACAGGTTGTAAACCTTGGTCGAAGTGTAAAATTGAACCTTCAATTCTAGCGGTAGAAGTAAGATTTTTCGGATTAGTATCACCAAAAGTAATTTCCTGAACTAATCTACCTGTACTATCAATGTTTAATTCCATTTGAGTTGGATAAGTATCTGGTTCCCGCAGATCGGGATACATAGTAATAGCTTCTCCCTGCCATTTTCCTAATAAAGCATCTACTGTCAAAGGAGGATTTTCTGAAGCATCTGTTCCAGCTCTTTTTTCTCGAATTAAAGTTAATTTATCAAAATCGCCATCCTTGTTAAATAATTCGACTAAACGTAGACGACGATTTTTATTAACAAAACCAAATTCAGCACCATTAATTGAAAAAGGCGCTATTTGAAAGTTTCCTTTAGAAAAAGCACCATTTTCAAAAAATAAAAGATTTCTGCCTAGAGTTTGATATTCACTTACTATTTCATCAACTTTTGACTCAGGAGTTTTGGCAAAAGAGTTAAAGCGACGTAGTGTTAAACGTACTTGTTTATTCTGGTCATCAAGACTTTCTAAAATGAGAATACTAGGTGTGTCTTTAAGTATTTCTCCATTCTCAGAAATTTTAGTAAATGAACCGTGCCATTCACCGAGGTTTAGCAGAAAATTTTCCCATTGTGTTTTCATATTTTTTAAGTAGTTGTGCTTTTAGTAATTTCCTAGTTCAGAGAGGGAACAGGTAAAAGGAGGTTAATAGGATGTTTCAATAATTAATAATTAACAATTAATAATTAATAATTTCCTCTTATTTTTAACAAGAGGATTGGTTCATAGTAACTTTTTTATTCCTGAAAAGAGAAGCTTTAAACCTTAATTTTTCGGTAATTAATTTTCCTTATGAACTCAGTAGATTTTTGTGTTTTTTATTCTTTTTTTTTACTACTCCCCCACTGCCTCTTATTAATGGATAATTGATAATTAGAGATAGTTTTTATGATCGATTATCCATTATCCATTATCCATTATCCATTATTCATTATCCATTATTCATTATTCATTATTCATTAATGAATCCCCTACTTCCTACTCCCTATTCCCTATAAATACTTTGATCATCAAAACTAATTCTACCCGGACCAAAGGAAGTTACCATTAAAAGTCCTCCTATTAATCCAAGATTTTTCATAAACGCAATTTCTTGAGTCGGGTCTATAAAAACATTATGGAAAATCAGAGTAGCTGGAATTAAAAATCCTACTAATGCAAGTGCTCCATAACGAGCTTTATAACCTACTAAAACAGATAATCCACCTATTAAAAGAACAATAATCGTTGGAATTAATAACCAACCAGGAACTCCTGAAGATTCCATATATTGTTGAGTACCTGCTCCACCAAAAATTTTACCAATAGCAGATTTGATAAAAACGGCAGAGAGGAATATTCTGCCTAAGAGCGAAGTCCACGGCTGTAAGTTGTTCATATTGCTTTATCAAAAAAATACTGTTTTCTTCAATCATTTTAATTGATGTAGGCAAATTTTATTGATTAAATTTTAATTAAATATTAAATCATCTCAGAAAATATTTAACTTTATTTATACTAATAAGTAGACTTAAATCAAAATAAATAACTTTGATTTTTTAGAGGGGTGACTAGGAATGTGGTAACTATCCTCCCTGGGGGAATAGTTCAATAATTAATAATTAATAATTAATAATTATTAATTACCCCTCCTTGAAAACGGATAGGATTGACTAATCATGAAAATTTTTATTTATTATCCCCTATCCAAGGGGAGGCTAATTACCAAAATTTTTCGGTAAGTGGAATCATAGAATACCAATCTGAAATTATTATCCCTAGTTTATAATTCTTAGTAATTGCTGTTTCCTAATTCCCAAATATTTTCCGCACAATCACCCTGAGGATTACTATATAATTAAGTACAAATTTAACTTAACGAAGTCAGAAGTTGTTTTTGTAATATGATGTCCGGATAATAATTGATAAAAAAGTTTTTGTTTCTAGTAGGGCTTTAGCCCGAACTATAGATATTGCTCAAGCCCTACTAAAAGCTTTAATTATCACTATTCAACCGGACATGATATAACGGGTATTTTGAGCAATCCTCCAAAAACATTTCGTCTTAAAAGGTAGGGTTTTAAACCCAATTATTTTGATAATAGGCCAGAAATTGATTTAATCTCCTGGTCATTAAGTTTAGATTCTTGAGAACTTTGGTTTTATGAAAAAATTTGCTTTATTTATATCTGTTGCTTCAGTTCTTTTCACTAACAACTTAGCTTTAGGAGGAGAATATGGCGCTAAATGTCTACATATAGTTAGTGGTAAAATGCAAGGATGTATAATTATGGTATCAACAACACAAAATAGCTTGGAAATGAATTTTAGGTCTGACAAATATCAAAATGATAATCTAAGGTTGAGAGGTAATAGAATTATTGAAATTTCAAGTGGCGAACACGCTCAAAAAAGAACTAAAGAAACTATTGGAGCAAGTTTACTTTTGGGTCCATTGGGAGCATTAGTTGGTTTATTTGGTAAGGAAAAACGGACTCAATTGGCAATTGAATATGTGGATACTCAGAACAAAACAAATATCGCTTTGATTGATATTAAGACAAAAGATAGTGAACCTTTAATACAAGATTTGGAAAGTTTGACTGGTTTAAAGATTCGGACTACGGAAAATCCTCAATAATTAATTCATAATTTAGAATTTAGAATTTAGAATTTAGAATTTAGAATTCAGAAGTTAAATTCTTACTTTATTATTTTGATAAAATCATTCTGAATATTCTCGAAATGTTTCTGAAGTTGTTAATGATTTTGCTGGAATTATGAAAAATAAATTAATTAGTTTTATATCTGCTTTTTCATTAGTTTTTCCTGTTAATCTTGCTTTGGTAAGAACTCACGGTGCTTACTGTTTAAATCAGAATAATGGAGAATTAAAGCCATGCGAAGTTACTATAGATACAGATGCTGGAACTCTAGATGTAGAGTTTAGGAAGGAAGAATTTCAAGATGCCAACTTTACTTTAAAGAAAAATGACATTACAGAAATTTCTACAGGACAGTATGCTAAAAGCCAAGTAGAAAAAAGTGTAGCTAAAGGTCTTCTTTCTCCTATCGGTGGAATAATTAGTGCAATAGATAAACAAGCTAGAGTTCAAGTAGCAATTCTTTATTGGGATAAGGGAAATAATCAAAATGTAACTATCGTTGATATTCGTAGTCGAGATGCTCTGTTGTTTAGAACAGACCTAGAACTTATGACTGGATTAAAAATTAAGAGATAAGTTAATAATGGATAATTAATAATTAATAATTAATAATTATAGGACTTACGCAGAAACCATGTATGTAGTGTTAAAAACTATAGCGCTATAGTTTTTGCACTCTATATATAGTACCCCTGCGTAAGTCCTGAATTACTTCTCTTTAAAAAAGCAATCAGCAATCAGCACTCAGCAGTCAGCACTAAACGTTTAGAAGGGGAATGTTACCCCTCCTAAACTATCCTGCTTATAGAAGCAGGGGATTTAAACTATCGCTCAAAAAGCTGTTAACGCAGTTCCTCCGCAGGAGGCTAGCTGAATGCTAAAAGCCAATAGCCAGTTAAAAAAATAGAATTTACCAAAATAATTGTAAGCATTCAGCCATTAGCTAAGAACTGAATGTTTACATTTTTTTCAATGGTTAATCTACTCATAATTGTTGGGAAAGTTGGAAATTTTAATATGGAACAGAGATGATTGTTTCTAAAATAATATAAATTCTTCCAGACCGACAAAATAGCGATCGCCATCACCACTATTAAATTCATTTATTAATAACAAAGAGAAACTTTAAAATAATCTAAATAATCCCCAATGATCGGAATAATAATTGATAAAATATGAAACTACTTTTGCGTTTGCGAAAAATATGATAAATTAAAAAAAGCGGAAAAAATCTATATTCTCTCGTAATATTTAGTTAAGATTGACGTTAATTTTGAGGATATAACTTATGACTCCAGAAACAATAGTTAAACAGTCTTTAGAAACACCTGGTGCATATACAACATTTAGTGCTGACAACTTCAACGCTTATGTAATGAATACTTACGGGCGTTTTCCCATTGCCCTCGAACGGGGTGAAGGTTGTCGCGTTTGGGATACTGAAGGAAAAGAATATTTAGATTTTGTTGCTGGAATTGCTACTTGCACTCTCGGTCACGCTCACCCCGTGATGATGGCAACAGTGTCAGAGCAAATTCAAAGATTACATCATGTATCTAATCTATACTATATTCCAGTTCAGGGAGAATTGGCACAGTGGTTGATACAACATTC
Organism: Dapis brunnea BLCC-M229; assembly: GCF_050015995.1. NCBI lineage: Bacteria > Bacillati > Cyanobacteriota > Cyanophyceae > Oscillatoriales > Microcoleaceae > Dapis > Dapis brunnea. Next base: position 19,029 of record NZ_JBNHEP010000203.1, read on the forward strand.
TTGCGCTGACAAAGCATTTTTCTGTAATTCTGGAGCAGAAGCTAACGAAGGAGCAATCAAACTTGCCCGAAAATATGCCCACGAGAAGTTAAATATCGAAAATCCCACAATTTTGACCGCCCATGCTAGTTTCCATGGCAGAACTCTGGCAACTATTACCGCAACTGGGCAACCGAAATATCACAAAGGTTTTAGTCCGTTAATGCCAGGATTTTATTATGTACCCTACAATGATATTGCTGCCATAGAAAAGGCGATCGCTGAATTAGACAAAGACAAACGACAAGTTGCAGCTATTATGTTAGAAGCACTCCAGGGAGAAGGGGGTGTGCGTCCTGGTGATGTAGCTTATTTTCAAAGAATTAGAGAAATTTGTAATGAGAAAGGTATTCTTTTAATATTAGATGAAGTACAAGTAGGAATGGGTCGCAGTGGTAAACTGTGGGGATATGAAAATCTCGGCATTGAACCAGATATTTTCACTTCTGCGAAGGGGTTAGGAGGGGGTATCCCCATCGGCGCAATGTTATGTAAATCTCACTGTGATGTATTTGAACCTGGTAATCATGCTAGCACATTTGGCGGAAACCCTTTTGCTTGCGCAGTGGCGTTAGCGGTTTGTCAAACTTTGGAACAGGAAAATTTATTGGCAAATGTAGAGCAGAGGGGGGAACAGTTACGGGTAGGATTAAATGCTATTGCAGCTAAATATCCTAATTTATTTACCGAAGTACGCGGTTGGGGTTTGATTAATGGTATAGAATTAAATGCAGATATAGAGTTGACCTCTATCGATCTAGTCAAAGCTGCCATGAATGAGGGTTTGTTAATTGTGCCTGCGGGTCCAAAAGTCTTGCGGTTTGTGCCTCCACTCATAGTTACTGCTGCTGAAGTTACGGAAGCTATGGATGCTTTGGCAAGAGCGATCGCTAATGCTGAAGTCAGAAGTTAGAAGTAATTGCTAACTGAGTTTGAGCATTTATAAATTTCCTCACCTAGTAGAGACGTTCCATGGAACCTCCCTGCAATGATTGTGGTTTTGGTTGTGTGGTTTAGGCGGAAAGTTGGAAAATCTCAGGACACTCACCCAAACAAGAAACCGGGTTTATGACCCTGACTATTGTTTTTCGTTCTCACTTTGTCTATAAACCCGGTTTCTGGGTAATATCATGTCCGGTTGAATAGTTATAATTAAAGCTTGTAGTAGGGCTTTAGCCCTACTACAAACAAAATTTTTTTTATCGCTAATTATCCGGACAGGATATAAGTCCTAAATTTATCAAAATAATGACTAATAAAATTAATCATAAATTGAAACGATTAAAAATATGGCTAGTAGCGGGAGTAGCGATCGCTCTCCTTTCTATTTCGTTATACGCAATAGTAATCTCGCCAACTCCAGTCACCGCCAAAGCTACACCTGAAAAAAAAGAAGTGCGGGGAGTCTGGATAACTAATGTTAGTAGTAGCGTATTATTCACTCCGTGGGGAATTAATCGTGCCCTCCGTCAACTTTCTCAACTCAATTTCAACACTGTTTATCCAGTAACCTGGAACCGAGGTAACACCTTTTACCCCAGTGATATCGCCAAAAAAATCACAGGTCAACCTCAAGACCCAACTCTTGCTGCATTTCGCCTTGGTCAAGATGTACTCAGAGAAATATTTCAACAATCTCATCGCCAAGGTCTACGAGTTATCCCTTGGTTTGAATATGGTTTCATGGCCCCAATAAACTCTCTGTTAGTCAAACGTCATCCTCACTGGGTGACAACGAGTCTTGACAAAAATAGAAATCTTTCTGAGGGTTTCTTTGAACTAGAATTAAAAGATTTACTCCCAGAATCAGATGAAGAGTCTTTATTAACTCAATTGCAGCAGTCGCTCTCCATCTACAATGTTTGGCTTAACCCCATTCATCCCCAGGTGCAAAACTTTATTCTCGACCTAATATTAGAAGTTGTCAAAAAATACGATGTTGATGGAATTCAAATAGATGATCGCTTTGGAATGCCAGTACAATTTGGCTACGATCCGATTACAGTTCACATCTATCGAGAACAACATCAGGGCAAAATGCCTCCAAAAGATTTTACAGACCCAGAATGGATGCAATGGCGGGCAAATCAAATTACTGCCTTCATCGAAAGACTTTACAAATCTATTAAAGCTGTCAAACCCAACTGTATTGTGTCTGTATCTTCTAATCCCTATGATTTTGCCTACAAATTATATCTACAAGACTGGGAAACTTGGATCGAGAGAGGTTTAGTAGATGAATTTATTTTGCAGGTGTATCGAAATGATTTATCTTCATTTGTAGAAGAGTTGGAGCAACCCACTGTCAAAAATGCTAAAAAGAAAATTCCTTTCAGTATTGGCATTCTCACAGGGACTATGAAAACACCAATGAAAATTGAAAAAATTCAACAACAGGTAAAAGCAGTGCGCGATCGCCACTTTGCTGGAGTATCTTTTTTCTATTGGGAAACTTTATGGAGTTATATGACTCCAGACTCACCCCAAGAGCGGCGTGTTGAGTTTAAGAAAATGTTTCCTACTTCTGTATCTCGCCCGAAATGAAGAGATGGGGAGATTGAAGGCTTGAAGTAATTATAGAATTATCAACATATATTGGCTTTGTTGCATAAAAGTAGGGATAGAACATCCATTCCGCTTTGGTTCGCACATGAAACGCGGAGTAAGTGCGGCAGCTATATCGCTCTCTTTCGCGATTATTGATGTTCTATTCATCTATTGTCCAATAGTTAGGGTTTACCGATAGACTCTCAAAAGCTTGACAGGTAAAAGTTTCAGCCTTTTTCTGTCTTATATTGATGTTTTATTCATCTATTGTCCAATAGTTACAGCAGTTTCCGCACCTGATGAAGTACATATGCGGAGCAAGTGCAGCAGCTATATACTTTCATGCAACAAAGCCACATATATTATATAACCGGGTTCTATATTATGCAAAGAAATCTGATATTTTAACAACAGACATCTACGAAAAACCGGATTTCTGGGTTCGGTGTGCGTAAGTCCTCTTAATATTAAAGTTGCTAGAAAATTTATTTGATGTCACTTACCAAGTTGTATTATCATCCCTCCCGCACCAAACCCCAAAAAATTTCATGGGGTTTTTGCTTGGAGTGGGTATTTTTCACTATTGTCGGCTTTTTCCTCAGCTTAATATTTGTGGAAATAGGTGTGAGACCTTATGTTGGTGCTTTCTCAGGAGCTATCGGTGGAGGTGTTATTGGATTAGCACAATGGTTGATACTGAAAAATCGGATTTTTCGTAGCAAATGGTGGGTAGTGGTGAGTATTGTGAGTTGGTTATTTATAGGGGCGAGTAGTTTAGGGGCGTTAGGTTGGATAGCTCCACGAACGGAGCAAATATTTTTGAGGTTATTTCACGGATTTATTAATGGTGCTATTGTGGGGGCGATTTTAGGATTAGGTCAATGGTTTGTACTGAGGAAGCAAATCTATCGGGAGGAGTTGTGGATAATTACAAATATTATTGCTTGGGCAATTGGTTTGCCTCTAGGTTGGTTAGTCGGTGGCTTAGTTTATGGGGCGATCGGTCTATTTATTGGTGAGGCGATCGGTTTATTTGTGACCTGGTTTTTTGTGGCTGCAATTACAGGTATTGCTCTAATGCGTTTATATTCAGGTCGCTAGGTCACTTATCAGTTATAGTAGAATTTTTGTTTGTAGTTGGGCTTTAGCCCAAGCCCATGAAATACTTATCTTATACTTTTTCTCGGCTTTGTTGCACTTAATAAAAAATTACAATCCTCAGTGAAATTAAGGTCATATTCAGAATTATTAAGCGCATTGTTACAAAGAAATGGTACTAGGGCTAAAGCCCAACTACGAGCGTAATTATAATCTTTAGTTTGAATAATAAACACCTTATTTGTGACCTGGTTTTTTGTGGCTGCAATTACAGATATTGCTCTAATGCGTTTATATTCAGGTCGCTAGGTCACTTATCAGTTATAGTAGAATTTTTGTTTGTAGTTGGGCTTTAGCCCAAGCCCATGAAATACTTATCTTATATCATGTCTCTTTGAATAACCACAATAAAAATTTAGGGATTAGGGAGTAGGGAGTAGGGAGTAGGGGAAAATTTCAAAAATATTCTCGCGCGAGACAAAAGAACGTTTTTATTACGGCTAATTAATGAGACTTGATATTATACCTTTTCTCGGCTTTGTTGCACTTAATAAAAAATTACAATCCTCAGTGAAATTAAGGTCATATTCAGAATTATTAAGCGCATTGTTACAAAGAAATGGTACTAGGGCTAAAGCCCAACTACGAGCGTAATTATAATCTTTAGTTTGAAAAATAAACACCTACAAAAAAACCTAGTTTCTGGGTTCGCCTGCGTTAAATTTTGTACTGATTTTATCAACTTTTTTTAAATTTCTAATAAAAAGCCAGGCTTAACACCACCTTTAACTTTTGCATTTCCCTCTAAACCATCGCGGGATTGAAAAATTAATTTAGTTCTAGATTTTGCTTGGGGAAAAATAACATTAAATACAGTACCATTGGTTAATTTACTTATCTTTTTTGCTTCTAATCCTCCTAACCAAATTTGAGCTTGATTACCTTTTACTTCTGTAACTACTGCATTAGCAACGGGATAGGAATTTTCGGTCAAATATATACCTTGACTATCTAATTTAGTACCTGTCTTAACTTCATAAAATGGATTTTGTTCTAACCGAGATGGAATTTGTTTATTAGTATAAGCGATCGCCTGTTTTGGCGTACCTGTTTCTTGCCATAAATATTGTGTAAATAAATAGCTAAAAATTCCAGCATAAAAATCAAGAATTTTTACATCTTTTGCAGTTTGAAAAGGTTTGGCAGAAGCAAAAAATACTCCTTTTGCTACACCACTTTGATAACCTTTGACAAACTCATCTTTAGACATATCCAGCCGAGATAACCATTTTTCTTGATAAGCCTTTTCTTGAGGAGTAATTTCTATTTTATTTCCACCTTGACGAGAACGAACAGTAAAATCTCTAGTTGTCATTCCAGAAAAACAACTATCAAGAATTCCGGTGAAATTTTCTGTCTTTAAAGCTGATGTAAGTAGAAACAAAGTATGCCCCATAATATCATCAACTACACCACCAACATCGGGATTAGGAAAAGAACTATCTATCGGAACTAATGTACCACTTAAACCACTACCATCTATCAAAGAAGTCTTGACAATAGGATTATAATCTCTAACACGGGAACCATGCCCAGAATAATGAAAAACTGCCACATCTCCTGGTTTTGCTTGTTTAATTAAATGTTCTTCAAATGCTTCTAAAATTCCTTGGCGAGTTGCTTGTTTATCGGTCAGAATATAAATATCTTTCGGATTAAAACCAAAACGATGAATTAATAGATGACGTTGCATTTCTGTATCATTTACACAACCTCTTAAAGGGGCTTTTTTGTATTGATTAATTCCTACCAATAAAGCAAGTTTGCGTGGTGTACTTTGAGCTAATACTTTGCCATAATTTTCAGCTTGGGATATAAATTTCAATTGACTTATGCCAAGGGTAGCAAGTATTGAACTGGCAAATTGAAAAAAGTTACGGCGGGAGATAGGAGACATTTTGAATAATTTCTTCTTTATTAGACTTTATGAATATTATATAGCAATCCTAAATAGGTTGCGGGTAATCAAAAAGTAGATAAAAAAACTGAAACTGCCGCCTGTTCCCTGTTTCCTGTTCCCTGTTCCCTAAAAGTGGTAAAGTTTTTATACACAAATAAAATAGGACTACTATAGCAATCTTAAATAGGTTGGTAACATTTTGTCGTAGGGGTTTGGTCTCCAAACACTTAAAGCTATATTTCAGCTAAAAACGTAGGTTGGGTAGAACGAAGTGAAACCCAACAAAGCTTTATTGTGGTTGGGTTTCTTTATGATTAGACCTCTCCGGAAAAGAGAGAGTAGGGAGTAGGGAGTAGGGGGAAAAAATTGATTATTTCTGTACGATAATTGATTTGATTTTTGATTATCGGAGATGTCTATTGTTGGGTTTCGTCCCTCAACCCAACCTACAGTTATTGCTAAATATTATTTCAATGCTTAAATCTCTACAGAATTTTCTGCTAACCACCTCCCTAGAGATTCTTGATTTTCTTCTCCACTTGCTAGCTGTTCCATCATTTTTACAACTTCTGCTTCTGGTACTTCTAGCAAATAATTATTTAGCCCTAAAAAAGTATACATAACCATAAAAGCTGTTCTTTTATTCCCATCAATAAAAGGATGATTTTTAGCTAAACTATAACCGTAAGCTGCTGCAAGTTCAAATAAATTTGGTTGACCATAAGTAAACAAATGCTGGGGTCTAGCTAAACTAGCAGAAAGTAAATTTTCATCTCTAATTCCTTGACTTCCTCCATGTTGAATAATTTGGTCTGCATGAATAGCTTTAGTAATAATTTCGTCTATCCAAATAGGTTCTTTCATTATGCTAACTCTCGTAAGGCATTTTTATATTTTTCACTTCCTTTTTTATAAATAGCCATAGCTTTTTCAAAATTAGCTTCGTCAGTTTGATTAGTTTCTATTTCTTGAGCTTCAGAATCTTCTGGCAGAAGAATAATAACTCGGACATTTGTAGGAGTATTTATTTCTAGAGGATCTTCTAAAATTAGATTTCCCTTATCGTCAATTTTTCCGTTTATTTCTATTGCTTTCATTGGTATTAGCTAAATTATTTAATAATTACTATAAATATTCTAACATCAAAGTGAAATGTAGAAATGTAGGTTGGGTAGAACGATAGTGAAACCCAACATCCAAGTTCATTATTGTAGGGTGCGTTAGACGGCTAAAATTTAGACTGTGAAAAGTATTTAACAATCCGTCGTAACGCACCATTAAATATGTTTCAGTCTAGCGCCAGTAGGGTGTGTTAGACGGTAAAAAATCATAGATATAAAAACGATTTAACAATCCGTCGTAACGCACCATTTTAGCCAGTAGGGTGTGTTAGACGGTAAAAAATCATAGATATAAAAACGATTTAACAATCCGTCGTAACGCACCATTTTAGTAGTAGTAGGTGCGTTACGGCGCAATCTACTCTGTTAGAGATAATGTATTCCTAATAATAGCACCTTTTCATGTTGCGCAGCAAAACGCACCCTACAAATATCTACTTTGCTTATTCTAACTTCTGACTTCTGACTTCAAACTTCTGACTTCATTTCCACTCTCCCTGCACAACAAATGGTGCCCAATAATAGGGTGCTTTCCAATTCTCTGAACTTAACATTTCTAACTGAGTTTCTCTCATTGCCTCTACTGGATTTTTACCTGTTTCTAATATTTTCTGATAATAATTTTCCATTAATTGAGCAGTCGAATTATCTGCCACTTTCCATAAACTTACTACTACTCTTTTAGCTCCTGCATACATAAACCCTCTGGTTAAACTCACTAATCCTTCCCCTCTAATTTCTTCCCCAATTCCTGTTTCACAAGCACTTAATACTACTAATTCTGCTGGCATTTCTAAGTTAAATATATCATTTAATTGTAAAAAACCAGGTGTTTCCTTACCAGTTTCATCATACAAAGAAAGCACTAATCCTGATAATTCTGGCTGACTTTCATTTAATAACCCGTGGGTGGCAAAATGTATGATTTGATATTGGGATAAGTTGGTATCTATTGCCGTTTTTAGGTTAGAATCAAAGTCTAATGATAGTCTTTCTAAATTGTCAGGAACTAATGCTAATATTGCTTCAGCTTCCTGACGACTTCCTTCTAGACGATTGAATGATGAACCGAGAAAATCTTCTAGAGAACGAGTTAATGCCATTGCGATTAAATTGTTAGTTTCTGTTTCTTTTTTTGGTTGAGAAGCTATTTGAAATCTGGGGTCGTTATCTGCAAATACTGGGTCGGCAATAACAGCTACTTTTTTCGGAGCAGGGGGTCTATCTTTGACTTGTTCTCTAAGAATAGAAATACTTGAAGCTGAAGGTAAGGTGACAATTTCATGGTTGACAATTAGGGGTTGATAATTTTGACCCCCCTCATTCCCCCCTGCAAGGGTGGAGGATTTTTCTCCTTCTACTATATTTCCCCCCTCTCGGAGTAGGAGAGGGGTCGGGGGAGAGGTCAAAGGTAATGCTGCAAATGGAATTGCTTGTAATATCCCATCCCCGACAATAATTAATCGTTTATTTCCTAATTTATTGGCTACAGGCGATAATAATATTTCACTTAATTTATTTCCGGTTTCTGGCACTGGGGAAATCGAGATTATTTCTTCTCTAAATTGTCTGGCTAATTCTTCTATTTCTGATTTTTTGGGTAGTTCATAACTGCTAATTTCTGTGGAAGTTACTAACCATAAATAACTGCGGTCTTTTCCGAGGGAATATTGTAAAAGTATGGTGTCTTTGTCGATGACTTGTTGTTGAATTTCCGAAGCGGTGAGGGGTTCTGGATATTTAAGGTTGGCGTAACGGGGGCTGTTTTGTTTGATTTTTACTTCTAGTTGCTGGAGTTGGTTGCTTAGGGTTTCAATTTGTTGTTTGAGTTTGTCGGGGTTATATCCAGGGGTGTTGAGTTGTCGTGCTTGGTCTAATGTGTTGAGTTGTTGCAGTAGTTGTTTTTCTTGTGCGAGGAGTTGGGGGTTGACTCCAGTTTTGATGTCAGCTCCTGATTCTGCTAGGATATCTAGTAGACTTCTGGCGCGACTGCGTTCGCTGGCGTTTAATGCTCTGCTTTCATAATCTTCGTTGGGGTTTTGTTTGTGGAGTTGCATTAGGAGGTCGATGTAAAATTGATACTCATCTTGAACTGTGGCAAAGTATGATGTTCGCAGGTCTTGAGCAACTATTTTGGTGCGGAGGTCTTCGATTATTTTTATGGATTTTTCTATGAAAGTGAGGCTTTCGGTGAGGTTGCCTTGGTCTCGTTGGACTTGAGCGATGTGATAGAGAGTGGTTGTTTCCCCACCCTTATCTTCTACTTGCTGAGATAGATGTAAAGCTTCCTGGTAGTAATTGAGTGCAAGTTGTTCTTCTCCTAAATCATTGTAGACATTGCCAATATTATTGAGAGTTCTTGCTTCCCCAAAGCGATCGCCTACTTGCCGAAGTATAGGTAAAGCTTGCTGGTAGTAATTGAGTGCAAGTTGTTTTTCTCCTAAATTTCTGTAGACAGCGCCAATATTATGGAGAGTGTTTGCCTCCCCACCCTGATCTTCTACTTGCTGAGATAGATGTAAAGCTTCCTGGTAGTAATCGAGTGCAAGTTGTTTTTCTCCTAAGTCTGAGTATACACCGCCGATATTATTGAGAGTGATTGCTTCCCCAAAGCGATCGCCTACTTGCCGAAGTATAGGTAAAGCTTCCTGGTAGTAATTGAGTGCTGTTTGTTTTTCTCCTAAGTCACTGTAGACAAGGCCAATATTATTGAGAGTGACTGCTTCCCCACCCTGATCTTCTACTTGCTGAGATAGATGTAAAGCTTCCTGGTAGTAATCGAGTGCAAGTTGTTTTTCTCCTAAGTCTGAGTATACACCGCCGATATTATTGAGAGTGATTGCTTCCCCAAAGCGATCGCCTACTTGCCGTCTTATAGGTAAAGCTTGCTGGTAGTAATTGAGAGCTGTTTGTTTTTCTCCTAAGTCATTATAGACAAGGCCAATATTATTGAGAGTGTTTGCTTCCCCACGGCGATCGTCTACTTGCCGAAGTATAGGTAAAGCTTGCTGGTAGTAATTGAGTGCAAGTTGTTTTTTTCCTAAATCATTGTAGACAGCGCCAATATTATTGAGAGTAGCTGCTTCCCCAAAGCGATCGTCTACTTCCCGATATATAGGTAAAGCTTGCTGGTAGTAATTGAGTGCAAGTTCTTTTTCTCCTAAGTCTGAGTATACACGACCAGCAACAAGAAGTGTAACTGCTTCCCCACTCAGGTTGCGCGTTTTCCTATATAGAAATAGTGCCTCTTCCAATTTAGTGATCGCTCCCTTTAGAGATTCTGCTGTACCTTGCTTATATAGTTCAAATCCCTGATTAAATAATCTTTCAGCCTCAGCATTAGGGTCTGTCTGAGCAATAACTTCTGCCCCATTGACAATATTGGGCAACATTAATATAGGAAAACTGACATTAAATAACATCAGACTATTAACACTGAGAATAGACAGCCATCTCTTAGGAGAAACCATAAACTTAACCCTTACCTCACAACTAGAAATTTTCATCTATTATATTTCCAGTTTCAGGGAAGATATGCAATTTCAGTTATCAGTTATCAGTTATTTATGAGATTGATTATTGGTTTAAGCACTACTGTCATTGCAAGGGTAGGGAAAAGCAATTATTTTTGTCTCCTCAACATTAAACTCCCCGTGGCAATCTCTCAAATTATCAGATTGCTTCGGCTAAGGTTATACTTTTTCCAGAAGGTTAACTGTTTGATTACCGCCTCGCAATGACAATTGGGTTGATTACGTCATTGCGAGGGGGGTGGGAAAATTACAGCAATTTCGGAGGCGCGTGAGGTACAAATTTTTTAGTAACACAAGCATCCTGCTTGTTACAGGCTGGAAGCCTGTGTTACTAATGTACCTCACCATCCTCAAAAGTGCTGTAATTATTTTTGTTTGCTCAACATTAAACCCCCCGTGGCAATCTCTCAAATTATCAGATTGCTTCGGCTAAGGTTATACTTTTTCCAGAAGGTTAACTGTTTGATTACCGCCTCGCAATGACAATTGGGTTGATTACGTCATTGCGAGGGGGGTGGGAAAATTACAGCAATTTCGGAGGCGCGTGAGGTACAAATTTTTTAGTAACACAAGCATCCTGCTTGTTACAGGCTGGAAGCCTGTGTTACTAATGTACCTCACCATCCTCAAAAGTGCTGTAATTATTTTTGTTTGCTCAACATTAAACCCCCCGTGGCAATCTCTCAAATTATCAGATTGCTTCGGCTAAGGTTATACTTTTTCCAGAAGGTTAACTGTTTGATTACCGCCTCGCAATGACAATTGGGTTGATTACGTCATTGCGAGGGGGGTAGCAAAAACAATTATTTTTGTCTGCTCAACATTAAACCCCCCGTGGCAATCTCTCAAATCACCTAACTATTTAATTTCCAGAGTTAAAATTCCCGCCCCTTTATCTATAACTATTCGTACTGCATCTAACCAAAGAACACCTATCAATATTTCTGGTAAATTATCCCCTGCATGAACTGGAATTGTAAATTCTTGTTCGTTGATTATCATCCGACCCTCATAAATATCAAAATATGCCATACCTTTGGCTGTACTTAACATTATATTTGAACGAATTTTATCCCATCCTAAAGCTTCTATATCTTGAGTGGGAATTGCTAAATAACCTGTAGTCAATCCTGTGTCTAAAATAGCATCAACAGGAATAATTTCACCGTTTTTAGCAATTGTTCAATCTCAAATATTAGTTCTCCTTCCTCTCCAAATATCCCAGAAATCATTTAGATTTTCCCACAAGCTCCAGTTTCATTAATCCGATAAGTTACTAACTGACTTGTCGGGCAATATACCGTTACTCTTTTCATCAAATTTTTCAAGTCATTGTCAAGCAAATAATAACCACTTTCGGGTTCAATAGCAATGAACCAATTGTAATAATTTTTTATCAGGTGTGGTCGGATTTTTTCAAAGATTTTAAAGCAGCTTTCTCCACGTTTTTTTCTTTGAATTGCTCGTCGTTCTAATTTTTCAGCAGAGAGAGAATTTGTAGAAAATATGCTATTTTTTTTAGACCCAGAAGTCTTGATTAATTGTGTGATAATTTTTTTTCAGAATAACTATACTATTGTAGTATTAAAATTATAATTGCTGATTTTTCAAATTTGCCAATATCTCCTTAGCTCGTTCCGTTGCTGCTACTAATAATTTGACCCAACTTCCCCGAAATTTTCAGCATTCATTTCCCATAAATGTCCTAAGATTATATTATTCTGAGGAATGCCTTGGTCAATTAAATCTTGAGTAATGCCTTGTTCTATACCATCATATTCAACATAGACTTTTCCCTCTCCTAGAGTAATATAAATAATATTTCCTCTAACTCGCTTACCTCTGTTCCATCCCACTTGCATCAGAGCATAGCGATCGCTCTGTTCATCAAAAACAGTATCTAATCTAATATTTCCATGAGAAGGACGTAATTTAGCATATTTCCCAATTACTTGTTTGACGATTTCTCTATAGGTCTTTGGGGTATCCATTCTAAAACCTCGACTTTTTCTAAATCTACAACCAACAATTTCATAGGCAAATTATTAATTACTAATTCACCAATGGATTCACTGAATATATTATTATAAGTAAAGCTACTAATAGCTAGATAAATTTCCCTAACTGGGTCAACTTCTTTGAGTAACAATTGATAAAGAATGTACTGCCCAATAGCTTGTTCTAAATCGACTATTGGAGAATTACCTCTAAACTCCTTTATTTCAACAGCAAGCTGGAAATTTCCTTGTTTAGCAGCAATCAAGTTTCCATTATTAAACTCGTGACCCGTAGCAGCTAAGTCTATAAACAAAAATCTTTCACCATAAGAAATTACATAGGGGTCATCTGTAATTTCCCAACCATCTTTAATAATGGCTTGTTTAACTAGATTATGAATAGAATCTCTAGCAGGCATTTCAAATTAGATTTCCTGATTTTTCAAATTTGCCAATATTTTCCTTGCTCGTGCCGTTGCTGCTGCTAATTCTGCCTCTGGTAATTCCTCTAATTCTTGTTGTTCTTCCCTAGATAATAATTGTTGATTATCCTGACTTTCGTGAAACCTATTCATTAACTGTTGAAGTCTCTCATGTTGTGGCTGAGAAAAAAATATGTCTGGCACAAATCTCTGAATAAAAATTAACGTATTTGTTTGTAGATTTGTTAATTGTTGTTCTAACTCATCCAATACCTGAACAGGAGAAATTTCTAATGCTTGTTTCTCTCCACAAATTGCTCGATAAGTTGTAGATTTATTAGGACTTGATTCGTGAATAGACATCTCCAGAAATAAAAAGTAAAATCAATTCTTATCCATAAATCATCAATTATTCTTCCCTGTTCCCTGTTCCCTGTTCCCTGTTCCCTGTTCCCTCTTTTCTGGAGATGTCTAATAATTTCAATGGTATTCATTGTTAATAAAAAAAGTATTAGTTTGTAGTAGGGCTAAAGCCCAGGAAATATATCGGGCTAAAGCCCTACTACTAGCCTAATTATAACTTTCTGCTAAAGCACCCTACAGAAACTATCTATTAACTACCAGCTACTACTTCTTCAGGTTGACTCTTTTGCGGATGTATTTTCTCTACACCACTTTGCAAAACTCCATACAACCGATTTAAAGCATTTACATAAGCCTCAGCAGATGCCACAATAATATCAGTATTAGCAGCATGACCAGAATAAACACGCCCTTCATATCGCAAGCGAATAGTCACTTCGCCAATAGCATCAATACCAGCAGTTACCGACTGCACGGAAAACTCAATTAAATCGTTCGGTACATTCACTACTCGGTTAATTGCCTTGTACACAGCATCCACAGGACCAGTACCAATAGCAGCATCAGTTAATTCTTCCCCATTGGGAGTACGGATACTAACTGTAGCTGTAGGACGAGAGCGATCGCCACAGGAGACTTGCACCAATTCCAAACGGAAAAGTTCGGGTGGTTGTCGAACCTCACTATTAATAATAGATTCTAAATCCCAATCTGTGATTTCTTTCTTTTTGTCTGCCAAATCTTTGAACTTAAGAAACGCCTTATTAATTTCTTCCTCTGAAAGTTCAAACCCAAGCTCTTGCAAGCGAGTTTGGAAAGCATGACGACCGGAAAGTTTACCCAAGACTATCTGATTATCTGTCAACCCGATAGACTGAGCATCCATAATTTCATAAGTCAGTTTATTTTTGAGTACCCCATCTTGGTGAATACCTGACTCGTGAGCAAAAGCATTAGCACCAACAATAGCTTTATTTGGTTGTACAAACATTCCTGTCAAATTAGAAACCAGACGAGATGTTTTGTAAATGTGCTGCGTATTAATATTAGTTAGTGGTGCTTCTGACTCTGGTGCGCGACCCAAAAATGGGTTGAAATATTGTCGCCGAACGTGCAACGCCATCACCAACTCTTCCAAAGCAGCATTACCAGCACGTTCCCCAATACCATTGATAGTACATTCTAACTGACGAGCGCCATTTTTCACTGCTTCCAGGAAATTAGCAACTGCCAAACCCAAGTCATTGTGACCGTGAACCGAAATAATCGCTTGGTCAATGTTCGGCACATTTTCCTTAATACCTCGGATGAGTGCCCCAAATTCAGCAGGAGTCGTATAACCTACAGTATCAGGAATATTAACAGTAGTAGCTCCAGCAGCGATCGCCAACTCCAATACTTGATACAGAAATTCTGGGTCGGAGCGACCTGCATCTTCCGGAGAAAATTCTACATCATCCACAAAAGTTTTAGCATAAGCCACCATTTCTGGAGCAATCTCTAATACTTCTGCTCTAGTTTTCTTAAGTTTGTAAGCTAAGTGAATGTCAGAGGTAGCGATAAAAGTATGAATACGCGCTTTAGCTGCTGGTTTGAGCGCTTTACCTGCTGCCTCAATATCTGCACGGGTTGTTCTTGCCAAACCGCAGATAGTTGGGCCTCCTTCTACACCCACTATCTCAGCAATTTTTTGTACTGCCTCAAAATCTCCAGGACTAGCATAGGGGAAACCAGCTTCAATCACATCTACTCCCAAACGAGATAGTTGTCGAGCGATGGTCAATTTTTCATCTATATTGAGAGCTGCACCAGGAGATTGTTCTCCATCCCGGAGGGTAGTATCAAAAATAATAATTCGGTCTTGACTGGTGGTCATTGTTTTTTTCCTTGTAGTTTAGAGGAATTAGCCTATAGCTTTTCTTATATCTTAAATTCAGGGAGTAGGGAGTAGGGAGTAGGGAATACAATTTCTCAAAAACTTTAATTAAGGGAGTAGGGAAGAAGTAAAAATATGAATATTAGACATCTCCAGAAAAGAGGGAACAGGGAACACTTAACTGGGAACAGGGGGGAGTAATTAATAATTTATATATAAGAATTGATTTTGTTTTTCATTTTTGGAGATGTCTATTATTGATGGTTAATGGGAGTAGGGAGTAGGGAAGATGGCAATTAGGATAGGGAAAGGAAAAAATATTTACCCCGTCGTCAATTAAACAATAACGATAAATAAAATTCAGTTTTTATCCTACTCCCTACTCCTTATTAGTATTGATAGATTGAACAATAACGATAAATAAAATTCAGTTTTTATCCTACTCCCTACTCCCTACTCCCTACTCCCTATTAGTATTGATAGATTGAACAATAACAATAAAGAAAATTCAGTTTTTATCCTACTCTCTACTCCCTACTCCCTACTCCCTTTTTCTAATATTCTGCTTTTTCTATTTGGTCACGAATATTATTTAAGTCTACATATTGGTCTGTAACATTTCGCAATTCCCTAGCAATCATTCCTTCTGTTGATACAACTGTAATATGAGTATTTTTAGAGCGCAATAACTCAATAGCTCTTTCAAAATCACCATCTCCACTAAACAAAACTACTTCATCATATTGGTCTACCGTATTAAACATATCTACAACAATTTCAATATCTAAGTTAGCTTTTTGAGAATAGCGACCTGAAACATCATCATAATATTCTTTCAAAATTTTAGTGCGTACTGTATAACCCAAACTAATTAAAGCATCTCGGAATCCTCTTTGATCTTGTGGGTCTTTTAAACCTGTATACCAAAAAGCATTTATTAATTTTACTTCTGGTCTGTTGAAATATTCTAATACTCTTCTCGGGTCAAAAAACCAACCATTTTTTTGTTGAGCATAGAACATATTGTTCCCGTCAACAAATATAGAGAGACGGTTCATGGAATTTTTCATAGAAACTTAATTTAATATTTATTTTAGATAATTCAGGCTAAATCCATTATTCTAGGAATCTTTTTATCATTAATGCAAGTCTGTTTAGTCTCTAAAAACTTACATTATTCCTTGCATATTTCATATTTAAACTGCCAAAAATTACCCTTAATATTATAAACCGATAATATTTTTCTCTACCCATAATTTTAATGAACTTAGCAGTTCAGTCTTCTATATTTCAGGCTTTTTTTTATCAAAATATATTTTTTTCATGCCTGTTAAATTTATTGATATCCTGCTACATTTCCATACAAGACCTTAATTTTTAATCAAGGCCATAAGTTAATATTTGATTAATCTAATATCTAAAATTTAGCCAAATCAAAAATAATTGACTTAATAAAAGCTATGTATGCAAAATTATGAATATAGAAAATTTTGGGCAGTATAAAATTACAGCCCTTCAGTAAAAAAATTACACAGATAAAAACTTACACCCTGATCAATTATTGGAGAGTTATATCTAAGCTTTCTTACTTTCAATAGCCCAACGAGCTAACTCTGTCCGATTATGCAGACCCGTTTTACCAAGCATATTGCTCACATGACTCTCAATCGTTCTTTGACTAACTTCCATAATTTGTGCAATGTCACGATTAGCCATTCCCTTGGCTACCAATTGGACTACTTTTAACTCTGTAGGAGTTAACTCTACGTTTCGGCGCACCTTAATTGTTGGCCCACTGCTGACACCGGAATTTTGATGTTTAATGAGGCGAGAAGCTTGTTTAAGAGAAGATTCTACTTGAGCTACAAGTTCTTCTGGTTCAAATGGCTTGACAATGTAGACATCAGCTCCAGTATTTAGACCCTTAACTCGATCTTGACTTTGACCCTTGGCAGATAAAAATAGAACTGGAACCCATTCTGTAGCTGAATTTTCTCTGATATGTTGCACCAGGGTGTATCCATCCATTTCTGGCATCATCACATCACATATAATCAGGTCAGGAACTTGTTCTTCTAGCAGTTCTAGAGCTTCTCGGCCATTTTCTGCTGTTATTACCTGGTATCCACGAAATTCTAAATAATCCTTGACCAGCAATATTAAATTAGGGTCATCATCAACCAACATTAAACGTCCTTGGTCTGTAGTATTCATTTCCTTCATAATTGAAGAACTCACTTTATTTGATTCTTGTAAACATTAACTTTACAGACGGGTGAACCCACGTCTTTCATTACGAGACTGAGGAAGTAGGGCAGCTTTGACACTTTCCTTTAAATTAATGATATATATCCTTACCCAGAAGGCTTGGACTGTATCTAATCCTCAAAGGGAGTTGATCCCCTATCTATTATAGTTATAGATTATAGATTTTATACTGAATCAATAGTCCTATAATTTAGGTAGATATAGCTAGATAATAGTTTTGTAGTGATGGAAAATAATTACCACTACTTTTGATAATAATATATGAGAATTCAAGAGTATTCCCTTCTAATAGTATAAGAAACTATGGTTAATTTTACTTACTTATTAAGTTAATTAAGTTAGGATCTATGGTGAATTGATAACAGTTAGTTACCGATTGTGAACTTTGAGCTTTTGAGTCGAGCAGCAAGTAATTTGTCCATGATTGCCTAGTATGGGCCTATGAATCGATTAAATTTTCAACCCCACCCTTAAGGGTTATGTCTTATGAAATAATCTTTGATTCTGGCAAAGGATGAGTCAGAAAAACGTATTCTTCTACAACTTGAGAACCGATGATGTGTTCTTGAATAATTCTTTCAATTACAGGAGGAGTTGCAGAGTGGTACCATACTCCTTCAGGATAAATAACAAGAATTGGACCTTGACAACAAACTCGTAAACAGTTAGCTTTAGTGCGAAATATACAATCTGGCATACTAGGGCTAGGCTCATCAAGTTTTAATTCTTTCAGACGTTTTTTGAGATAATTCCATGCTTCTAAACCAAGCTCTTTTGAGCAACATTTTGGTTTAGTTTGGTCAGCACAAATAAAAATATGTCTCTGAATGTTACTCAGTCCGAGAGATTGGACACAACTGCCTAGGGACTCTTGACAAATATCTGGGTCAATATTCCTCTGTTGAAAATATCCTTGGGATTCGGCTACCTGAACGTCAGTCCCATTAGCTTTTTCAGTGTTGTTAAATATATTATCTGTCATCAATTGATACACCTTGAATCTGGTTCTACTACATATAGTCCCTGGTGGGTTAAATGTCTGACTGAGAATGGCAAATGACTTACATTTCCCAAATATTAAAAGTTTTACTCCCATAATTTTAGTTTATTGTCTTCTGAGATTGATTTTTGTTTTAGGGAGTAGGGAGTAGTAATTCGAGAAACAGGGAGTAGAAAAATAGAAAAGAAGAAAAACAACTTTACCTCAGTAACTTGAGAAACGCTATAGTATAGGGTTACCCATTAATATTAGGACGTCTCTCTGTGGCCTTTGAACCCGAGTTTATTGTCCTAACTAAAAAATGTACTACTATGAACTTTTGACCTTTATATTTTGACTTTTGGTAAAGACCCAAATCCTCAGTTCGGGAACCCGTACAGTTTAGTTAGTTGCGATCGCAACTCTTATTCAGCTACATTAGCACTCAGATGGTGAGAGTGCTAAAAAATCAAATGAAGTTAAATTCTCACTTTAACTTGTAGGAGTGCTTGCGCCAGACCACGCTTGGGGCTGAATTCCTGATAAGTTACTGAAGCGACTGGTCAAGGAATGTGTTAACTTCTGCGACCGCCGACAACCAAGGCGACAGAAGGGACTAAGCATACTTAGTCCGTACAAAGCGTTTACAAGATTTTCTTGTAGACATTGGGAGATACCCCCTCAGTAGATAATGTTCTACTGTGCATTGTTAACAAATGTTAGCAAAATAGTATCGGCTCTCAACAACAATAAAATTTATCTGGAGGTAATGTAATGGCAGCTGTAACACTGAGTGTTTCTACTGTTAAACCCTTGGGCGAACGTGTATTTGTCAAAGTTAGCGAATCTGAAGAAAAAACAGCAGGTGGCATTCTTCTACCTGACAGTGCAAAAGAAAAACCTCAAGTAGGAGAAGTTGTTTCAGCTGGTCCTGGTAAACGTAACGATGATGGTTCTCGCGCAGAAATGGAAGTCAAAGTAGGAGATAAAGTTCTCTACTCTAAATATGCTGGAACTGATATAAAACTTGGTGGCGATGAATATGTCCTACTCGCAGAAAAAGACATTCTCGCAATTGTTAACTAATATCTCACCCTTAAGGGCGAGGTTTAAAGAAGTTGTTCTATAGCACTAGCAAACTTTTTCTTCATATTTGATGTTTGCTAAAGTGCTAAAACAACTAAATTCTCAACACAAAAAAATAAACATCCACAATTACTAATCAATAGAAATTACAACTATGGCTAAACGTATTATTTACAACGAAAATGCTCGTCGCGCCTTAGAAAAAGGCATGGATATCCTCGCTGAGTCTGTAGCAGTAACTCTTGGTCCCAAAGGTCGCAACGTTGTTTTAGAGAAAAAATTCGGCGCACCTCAAATTGTTAATGATGGTGTTACTATTGCTAAAGAAATTGAACTAGAAGACCATGTAGAAAATACTGGTGTTTCCCTGATTCGTCAAGCAGCTTCTAAAACTAATGACGCAGCAGGTGACGGTACAACCACTGCAACTGTTTTAGCTCATGCAATTGTCAAAGAAGGTCTACGCAACGTTGCTGCTGGTGCTAACCCCATAGCTATTAAACGTGGTGTTGATAAAGCTGCAAGTTTCCTAGTAGAAAAAATTGCAGCTCACGCTCGTCAAATTGAAGATTCTAAGGCGATCGCTCAAGTTGGTGCTATTTCTGCTGGTAATGACGAAGAAGTAGGTCAAATGATTGCCCAAGCAATGGATAAAGTGGGTAAAGAAGGTGTGATTTCTCTGGAAGAAGGGAAGTCAATGCAGACTGAGTTGGAAATCACTGAAGGTATGCGTTTTGACAAAGGCTACATCTCTCCTTACTTCGCAACAGATATGGAGCGGATGGAAGCTGTTCTAGACGAACCTCAAATTCTAATTACTGATAAGAAAATTGCTCTAGTACAAGATTTAGTACCAGTGTTAGAACAAGTAGCTCGTTCTGGTAAACCCTTATTAATTTTAGCTGAAGACATTGAAAAAGAAGCTTTAGCAACTTTAGTAGTTAATCGTCTACGGGGTGTATTGAATGTTGCTGCTGTGAAAGCTCCTGGTTTTGGCGATCGCCGTAAAGCTATGTTAGAAGATATCGCGGTATTAACTGGTGGTCAAGTTATTACTGAAGATGCTGGTTTGAAATTAGAAAGCACCAAGCTAGATATGCTTGGTAAAGCACGTCGTATCACTATCACTAAAGACAATACTACTATTGTTGCTGAAGGTAACGAAAAAGAAGTTAAAGCACGTTGCGAACAAATTCGCCGTCAAATGGAAGAAACTGACTCTTCCTACGACAAAGAAAAGTTACAAGAGCGTTTGGCTAAGTTAGCTGGTGGTGTAGCAGTTGTTAAAGTTGGTGCTGCTACTGAGACTGAAATGAAAGACCGCAAGTTACGCTTGGAAGATGCTATTAACGCAACTAAAGCTGCTGTAGAGGAAGGTATTGTTCCTGGTGGTGGTACAACTCTAGCTCATTTAGCTCCTGATCTAGAAACTTGGGCAAATGAGAACCTACAAGCTGAAGAGTTGACTGGTGCTTTGATTGTTAGTCGTGCTTTATTAGCTCCATTAATGCGAATTGCCGAAAATGCTGGTCAGAATGGTGCTGTAATTTCTGAGCGCGTGAAAGAGAAGGATTTCAATACTGGTTTTAATGCAGCAAGCAATGAGTTTGTTGATATGTTTGAAGCTGGTATTGTTGACCCTGCTAAGGTAACTCGTTCCGCTCTACAAAACGCTGCTTCTATTGCTGGTATGGTTTTAACAACTGAGTGTATTGTTGTTGACAAACCTGAACCCAAGGAAGGTGCTGCTGCTGGCGCTGGTATGGGTGGTGGCGATTTCGATTACTAAGTTTTTTGAGGTAGGGAACAATCTCGAGATTGTTCCCTCTCCAATTTGTTTGTGTAAAAAGTGTGTATTGTGTTTGAGTCACTTCCAGTTTTTGGAGGTGGCTTTATTATATTTATATTAGGCAACAGGGATAAGACTTTTAGAGTTTTTATATATTTCTATATTTTTTACAAGTAATATCAAATCTGCTTGGTTTGGAGTTGGGAGGTTCATTCAAGAGACAAAAACTCATTGGTAGAGTTTGGGTTTGGTCACCAAACCCCTACGGGGCGTGAATTATACCTATACTACCGGATTTTATAGAACCCCTGAAGGTATCTTCATAAATTTAGCAAGGAGTCAGGAGACAGGAGACAGGAGTTCAATAATGAATAATGAATAATGAATAATGAATAATGAATAATGAATAATGAATAAT
>NZ_JBNHEP010000204.1:0-16034 GCF_050015995.1 Dapis brunnea BLCC-M229
AGTTGCTCTTGGCAGTTATAATCATTCCCTACCCCATCATATTGAGTGGATACGTGAAATTCAGTAATCTCCATGCTTTTGTTCTCAAAATTAACTGATAGTTTGAATATCTATCTGAGTAGTACATAAGTGTGGAGAATACTAACTTACAACTGGTTGAAAGAGGATTAATGGCCATTAAAATTATGGGTCTTGTACATTTTTTCCAATGGATCAATAAAAAAATTAATTCTCTAACTATACCAATACCAGTAATTACCGTTTCTGGTATTACTATCCTCGGTTTACTATTTTTCAGGCACTTAGGAGGATTCCAACCACTAGAAGTAAGAGTATTTGATGGGATGATGCGTTTGCGGTCTTATGAAGATCCAGATCCTCGATTATTAATAGTAGAGATAACAGAAGAAGATATTGAGTATTTGCAGCAGTGGCCGATGTCCGATAGAATTTTGGCTAAAGTTTTAGTATCTCTACAAAAGCATCAACCCACAGTAATAGGTCTAGACATATATCGAGATATTCCTAATCCACCTGGTCATTCAGAATTATTAGAACAACTGCAAAAACCAAATGTTTTTGCTATTACTTTCATTGACTACAATATTCATGATACAGTAGGGCCACCTCCCACAATGCCTGAAGAAAGAATTGGGTTTAATAATATTAGTATTGACCCGGATGGTATAGTTCGTCGTAATTTACTATTTACTGCTGATAGTAATAATAAGATATTGACAGCCTTTTCTCTACAATTAGCCATTACTTATCTTAAAACCTATCGAATTTATCCTGCTCTAACTGAAAATAATGAATATAAATTAGGTGATGTATTATTTAAAGAATTACAATCAAATTCAGGGGGATACCAAAGAATAGATGATACAGGATATAAAATTTTAATTAATTATCGTAATTCTAAATCTGTTGCTCCCAAAATTACCATAACAAATGTTTTAAAGGGTAATTTTGACCCTAAATTAGTCAAAAATAAAATTGTCCTGATTGGGACTACAGCTCCTAGTGCCAAAGACTTATTTTTTACTCCTTATAGTTTGGGTCGTTTCAAGTTGTTAAAAATGTCAGGAGTAGAGGTTCATGCCCAAATTACAAGTCAAATTATTAGTGCAGTTATTGACGATCGAAAGCTATTTTGGTACTGGGAGGAATCAACAGAAATATTATGGATTATCGGCTGGTCAATAGTTAGTGCTAGTCTGGCTTGGCAAATCGGAAAACCTCTTATTTTGGTCTTAATTAATTTTCTTACTTTGGGGATTTTAACAGGTATTAGTTATAGCATTTTTCTAAAAATGGCATGGATACCTGTAGCAGCACCAGCAGCAGGAATAGTTATCACAGGTGGGATAGTAATAAGTTATAAAATTCAAGAATCATGGCAACAACAAAATATGGTGATGAAATTATTAGGTCAGCAAACTTCTCCAGAGATTGCTAATGCTCTTTGGCAAGAACGTTCAGACTTAATTAATTGTGGAATTTTACCACCAAAAACAGTTACAGCAACTATCTTATTTACTGACTTAAAAAACTTTAGCACTATCTCAGAAAAAAAAACTTCAGAAGCTTTGATGATTTGGTTAAATAAATATCTGAGTGCTATGACAGATATTGTGATTAATCATCATGGAATAGTCAATAAATTTACTGGAGATGGAATAATTGCAGTATTTGGTATACCAGTACCTCGTAACACTGTTGAAGAGATTGCTATAGATGCTCAAAATGCAGTTAACTGTGCTTTAGCAATGGACGAACATTTGTTGGAATTAAATCGTCAATGGCATCAACAAGGTGCTCCAGAAATAAAAATGCGTGTAGGAATTTATACGGGAACTGTAACAGTTGGCAGTTTAGGGGGAAAAAATCGCTTAGAATATGGAGTAATTGGTGATAGTGTTAATATTGCTTCTCGGTTAGAAAGTTTTGAGAAGGAACGTCATCCAGGAATTTGCCGAATTTTGATTGCTCAGGAAACTTTCAAATATCTAGATGGAAAATTTCAAGTAGAATTTTGGGGTGATTTTTATCTTAAAGGGAAGGAAATACCAGTTGGTGTATATTTGGTTACTGGTAAAAAATCATTTTTAATTAACTAAAAATAAATTATTTACAAATAAACATTTGATGAAATTTCCCTACAAGAGTTTCAGAAAAAGTTTCTTTATCTGTTGAAGATGTCTAATATAGGGGTGACTGATTAACTATCAAAGCATTGACAGATAAAGACTAAAGTCTTTATGGGTCGAAAAAAGTGCCAGCTTTTAAGTCCAAAAAGCTCAAAAAGTTAGCATTTTGGGCAGACAAGAGCAGAAACATCAAGGGACTATTCTTCCGACTACCTCCTCTATAAATTCCCCTAACTCCTAACTCCTAACTCCTAACTCCTAACTCCTAACTCCTAACTCCTGACTCCTATGAAATCATACATTTATTCAGCAGCCTTTTTTTTTCTTCCCTCCCTACTCCCTATTCCCTAACTACCTAAAATCTAAAACTTGTGTATCTCATCAATTTGATTGACGATATAACAATATTTTCTAATAGTCCAGTCACTAGCACAATTTATCGTTTGATCGACTATGGGGTTTCCAGATAAGCTCTGAAAATAGATTATTGTTTACTCTCCTCCCAAAAATTCTCTAAAACTCCCCACTATTCTCCTTGTTTCCTAATTCTGCGAATATTTTTCGCATCACCCAAATATAACCACGATATATAATAGTAATGTGAATAAATTCTCCAATTGCTCCTCCTAGTCTCTGAACCCTAAAAAATTAAAATGAATAGGCTCTAAAAGTCAAATAAAAATTTTCTAATTTTTAGGGGAAATACTTTCTAAGCAAAGCATAATTAGAAAAAATACAAACCTTATCTAACTATGAATATTTATCAAAAAAAACTACTATCTTCCCTAACATTCAAAACTCTTGTTTTGACATTATTTATCGGATTATCTACTTTTTCCTTATCAAGAAGTACATTTGCAAATATTACTCCACAAACCGATAAAGGTACAAGAAATAGTGAAGGTGGAGCAACACGAGGTAGCTGCTTTTATGATGGTCAAAAACCTCTAACTCCTTTAATTCCCATGACAAATAAAAAACTAGAATTAACCCTAGCATCACATCCAACAATATTTATTTATGTGCCAGAAAATACAGCTATAGCTGGAGAGTTTATCTTAAAAGATTCTAGTCAAAAAAAGGTTTATGAAAATATAGTATCACTGCCCAATAGTCAGGGAATTATAGATATTAAAATTCCTACCGATCAACCAGAGCTAAAAGTAGGTACAAATTATAACTGGACATTCAGTTTAATCTGTGAAACTCCTATTCCTGAAGCTGTAGTAGAAGGCTCAATTCAAAGAGTTAATCCAAGTGCAGATTTAACAACAAAATTAGAACAAACTCCAGATAGCGATCGCTGGTTAATTTATTCAGAAGCTGGTATATGGTATGAAGCACTGGTTACTTTGGCAGAACAAATTCGTTCTAATCCAAACGATCTAAAACTTACCTCAAAATGGCAAAATTTACTTAACTCAGTAGGTTTAAATGAAGTAGCTACAGAGGAATTAAAGCAGTAATAACAGATGAATAAATATCATAAAATTTCTGTAAATTTCTGTTGTTGCTGAATGTTTAATAATTTTGTCTCAAATATCTAGTCAAATATTTAGTAAACAACTATAGTCGTAGATTCAATGAATACTGAATATAATTACCGAATAATTAATAATTAATAATTATTAATTAAATAATTCACCCTTTAAAGCCTCCCCTTTCAAGGAGAAAAAGCGGTCGGAAAGCGGAGCAGTCCGTAGGATGGGATGGATGGGTTACCTAGCCATATCCAATCGACCAAGAGAGAGGTCGGAAAGCGGAGCAGTCCGTAGGATGGGATGGCGAGGTTTCCCTCTGAATGCAGAGCCGCTCCAAAGTGCGCCATATCCAATCTCCCCTTGATATCAAATCCGGTTGAATACTTATTATATGGTTGGGGGAGATAGAGAGGTGGGGAGATGGGGAGATGGGGAGATGGGGGGATTCAAGGCTTGAAGTAATTTATAGAATTATCAACATATATTATATAACCGGATTCTATATGAGAAGAAAAAAAATTCCTTTTAGCCAATCCTATCTGTTATAAGAAGAGGTAATAATTAATTATTAATTGTTAATTATTAATTATTGAACAATACCTAATAGTTTGGACTAAGACTCTGTTGATAATTTTTGCCCAATACGAGGTTCTGTACCAGCTAAGAGTCGCTCAATATTGCTGCTGTGACGCCAAATCACATATATTCCACCAATAATAGCAAATATTTGATAAGCAACTGGTTGACCTGTAATAAACATCAAACCAGAAACGGCAACAGCAGCAATAATAGAACTCAAAGAAACAATACGACTAATACTAATAACAACAATAAATACAGCAAGTGTTCCTAAGCCAACAACCCAAGACATTGCTAACAAAATACCCAGACTAGAAGCAACAGACTTGCCACCCTTAAAACCAATCCAAATAGATTTACTATGACCTACTATAGCCATTAATCCTGCTAAAATAACCATCCATTCTTTTGCTAGATCAATATTAGTTATTCCAGCAGCAATAGTTAGATTTTGAGCAAAAAGGAGAGAGTAAATATAGCGAACCAAAGCGATCGCCAATACCGCCTTAAAAATATCAATAACTAACACAGCCAAAGCAGGCAATTTTCCCAAGGTTCTTAATATATTAGTCGCACCTGTGGAACCGGAACCTTGTTCACGAATGTCAATACCATAAAACCAATAACCTATCCAATAGCCACTAGGAGTAGCCCCCAATAAATAGCAAATTATTAATATTAATCCATTTAATACTAACCAACTAATCATTAATTTATTCCTTGAAAAAAGTAGTAAGAGAAGCCATTAATTTAATGTTGTAAAATCAGGCAATGAGCTATCAAAAGTAGGTATTTTTGGATGAGTATTTCCTCTACATAAGATAGTTAAAAATTAACGTGCAACACCCAAATTGAAAGCTAAGGATATAGTGTTTATCTCCCTTTGTGAAGTACAGTTATCTTTATTTATAGCAGTTGAAACAAAGGTTAGGACATTTATAAATGCTCAAACTTAGTCAGGGATTACTTTTGATTTTTTACTTTTGACTTGCGCTATATCCCTCGGCTCGCGCCTCATAAATAGAAACCAATCCCTCAGAAGTTTTTCAGAAAATTTGACTTTTTATTTACCAGGATATGAATTTAATTTTAGGGGATTAAAATTAGTGGCGACTTTCAATCTCCCACTAATTTTTTCTTCTGAGTTGTAACTTCTGAGTTAATAATCCTTTTCCCTATTGCCTAAAACTTAGAATTTTTTTACCTCACTCAGAGATAGGAATTGCTATATAACTTTTGACTTAATTAGTAAGCATTAAGCCAGCTCGCACTCAGCAATCAGCAATTAGTAATGAATAATTCCTTATATAGTTAAAGGAGTATACTTTAGTCATAACTTTTAATTCCCCTTGGATACTAATTCCTCCTTCATAATAAGTTCATAACTTACGCTGAGACCATATATATAGCGTCAAAAACTATAACGTTATAGTTTTTAAACTCTATATATAGTACCTTTGCGTAAGTCCTGAAGTTCATAACTTATAACTGACGGCTAATAGCTGACAACTGAATGCTGACCCTATTGCCTAAAACTTAGAATTTTTTTACCTCACTCAGAGATAGGAATTGCTATATAACTTTTGACTTAATTAGTAAGCATTAAGCCAGCTCGCACTCAGCAATCAGCAATTAGTAATGAATAATTCCTTATATAGTTAAAGGAGTATACTTTAGTCATAACTTTTAATTCCCCTTGGATACTAATTCCTCCTTCATAATAAGTTCATAACTTACGCTGAGACCATATATATAGCGTCAAAAACTATAACGTTATAGTTTTTAAACTCTATATATAGTACCTTTGCGTAAGTCCTGAAGTTCATAACTAATAGCTGACAGCTAATAGCTAACAGCTAAATGCTTACCTTAATTAAAACCTATCAGTTGAGTTTTGAGAATTAGGTTCAGGAGCAAAGGCCAACCATAAAGGAAACTGTAACATAGAAAGACTAATTTTATCTTCCGTATCATCAATCACAATAATTGGTAACTTGCCCTGCTTCAGCAATCGCTCGGCCTTTTGGGCCAAAACCTCCGCATCCTCAAACAAAGCCACACCCCTATCTGGGCTAAAATCACGGCGGTCAATCCCCAGACAATCCTGTAAACCCCGACGCCACTCTCCCAAACGCTCAGGAGAATTAGCCAGCACCAGAGCGCGTACCCGGGTATCATATAAATCTCTCAGTACAGAAATAATTGCTGAAGCAACCAAAATATTTTGCAAGCGACTACCCATATTTCGCAGGGCACCACGACCACCCTGAGAGAAAAACCAATTAGAAACCCGTTCTGCATGGATCGGCTCAAATGTACGCCGTAATCTCCAAGGTTGGCCATAATAATCAGGCATATTCCGATATTCGTCAAGAATCTGGCGAATTTGTCTAGTTTGTTCCTCAAAACCCATTTCGGCAAATTTGGGATTTTCAGAATTTCTCAGAGATTTAGGAGTATTTTCCATCACAGGAGTAGGATATTCCTCTGGCTGTGGAGCCAATTCTAACTGTTCAGCAGCAGCAGCCAAATCCTGCAAACTTCCAACCAAATAATCTTTAAATCCCTGAATTCTAATTGCCAAATCCTGAGAAGCACCAGCAAAAGTAGTGCGCATCTCTCTTTGAATACGTTCTTTGCGACGCTCTAGTTTTTCTACCTCTATTTGCAATGTTTGTCTACGTTGTTCCAACTGACTCAAAGCTTCTGGCACTAAACGCCCTATAGCCTTAGTCTGGGCCATCACTTCTTGTTGTAATTTAGTCTTAATTTCTTGTAGAGTAGCTATTTCTTCTTTCAAGTTTTGTTTTTGCTCTTGAAAGTCAGAAACTTCTAATATCAATTCTTTTTCAATATTATCAACTGGCGGAGTTGTAGACTCTTCAGTCAAACTAGTAGTATCTGTAGAATTATCTTCAACCGATGAAACATATTCTACTTCTATTGGTTCAGTTATATCGGGTTCAAATGACTCAGCAACTTCTTGATTTGTAGGAATAGTTTGAGTTTCTATTTTTTCATCTAAGTCCGAAGTTGAAGGAATTATTTCATTTAAGGTATTAGATTGTTCTTTTTGTTCTTGTGGTTGTATTTCGTCTGGGTACATCATTTCATTAATTGATAATGGATAATTATCTCTGGTTAAAACCGTAACGGAATTGAATATAAGGAAATATTATTTCTTGTCTTGGTCGATTGGATATGGCTAGGTAACCTCGCCATCCCATCCTACGGACTGCTCCGCTTTCCGACCGCTTTTTCCCCTTTAAAGCCTCCCTTTTCAAGGGTGAATTATTTAATTAATAATTAATAATTATTAATTATTCGGTAAAAAAATATGAAAAATTTATACTATTAATTAGAGGGAAAAATAACCACAAGTTTAGTGTGGTTATGGTAATTTATAACCAAAATTTTATAGCTTCTAATGTAACTAGCTATCAGCTTTTCCTAACGGAATGCTCTACAAACAGTATCTAGCTGTCAGCTCAAAATTTAAGGAATGAGGATTTTATTTTCTACACAAGTTAAATTACCTAAACTCCATATCATCTAAGTTCTTGCCAAAAAATTCTGGACTTTATTTAATTCTCATTTCTAAGGGTTTAAGTCCTCCAATATATTTGAAGAAGGGCGTGGTTGTTAATGGGGTTTTAGTACTCCATTATACACCTTGAGAAGCTGATAGCTGAGTTCTGAGTGCTAAGTGCTATTTCAATCCTGATTTAAAGGAAAGTATTTTTCGAGGCAAGTTTGCAACATTTTAGGATCGAAAATAATTGGTAGAAAGTGGATACTTTTAACTTCTCTAAAATAGAACAGAATGGGGAGAGGAGACCAGAATATTTCCCAGTTGAGCCAATCTTGATAAGGAAAATTTCGTAAGAGTTTCTCTAAACGGTATACTTCTAAAGCTGTCTCAGTAAATTTTAGACGGATAGTTAATGTTTGAACTAATAGAAAAAGTCCTAGTATAGCGATCGCTATACTTACCCACTTTTCTACAAATGCCAAAGGTAATGCAGCAATTATTAGCACTAAAGGTATTTTATAACTAGGAGCAAGTTCAATAGTTTGTTTAGCTTCGGAGGTAGAAATAGTAGTCATGGTTTTATGTAAATTTATTCAATACAATTATTTATTTTGACTCTCCCTCTAGCTAAAACAGGGAGGATTATAATATGGTTTAACGGAAGTAAAAAGTCAAAAATCAGAGACTGTTGACCAAATAAATATTCAGCAACCAGAATGATTAATCTCGGTTGGTAAGGGCTGACAGTTTATACCTAGTGTCGCTACGCAGAAGTCAAAATTCAAAATTCAAAAGTCAAAAGTATTGGTTAATAAGGCTTTTAGGATTTTGTAACTGGTCAGTTATTTCTGCCATCCTGCACTAGGGTGAGGAATATTGTCAAAGTCTCAAAAATAGGAAATTATTTCACATCTAAATTTTGAAACTATTTGGGACATCTTTAAAGTGAATTAGTATCACAAACCTTGCTTCATTGCCCCACCTATACCTTGGAACATTGCCCAAGATAGAAAGAAATTAAAAATAAAGATAGATATTAAGGATGTCACAACAGCTGTAGTGGTAGATTTTCCCACACCCTTAGCCCCACCAGTAGTAGTTAAACCCCAACTTGTACCAATTACAGCGATTAAAACGCCAAATATAATTGATTTAGTTAATCCACTACACAAATCCCAAAGAGTTAGAAAACTTTGGACAGAATCTATATACATACTTCGGGGAATATCGTATAGATTCACTGCAATTATTAGTCCACCAAGTATAGCAGCTACCAAACATAACAAAGTTAAGATTGGCATCATTACACCACAAGCAATAACTCTAGGAATAACTAAATAATCTACTGGATCTGTTTTCAAGACATATAGAGCATCTATTTGCTCTGTCACCTTCATAGTGCCTATTTCCGCAGCAAATGCTGAACCTACTCGCCCCGCAACAACAACTGCTGTCAACACAGGACCGAGTTCTCTTGTTAAAGTTAGAGCCAACATTCCCCCAACCATATTGGCTGTACCAAAAGCTACAAGTTCCCGGGCAACCTGAATCGTAAATACCATACCGACAAAACTAGCTGTCAATAAGACAATTAATAAAGATTGTGGACCGACTATTGCCATTTGCTCAATGGTATTACGACGATAAATTTTGCCCTGTAGCAAATGAAAAACTACCTGGCCTGCTAAATATGTGGCGGCCAACATTCGTTGTCCCCATGACCCTAAAGTGATCCCCATGACCCAAAAGTTAATCGAAAAGTAATCTTACTCAATAGAAATTAATAAATTAGAACATTAAATAAAACAATGAGAGAAATTTACCAATCTTCAACAAGATTTTTGAACCAAAATTGAAGTTTTCTGACAGATTTACCGATTTTGAGCGATCGCTCTCTATCTTAGAAAGTAGGTTAGCCTATTTGGTTAACTTGCTACTGAGGTGGCATTATATCTGGACTTATGGTTAATTAATTATTATGGGTATTTTAACTGATTTGCTACGTTCTTTACTACTTGCAAGTATCTTTAGCTTTATCACTCCTATGATGTTAATTGGGGCTAGTTGGATGAGCTTTGCTTTAATTAGTCATCTTCCCAGTTTACAGAGAATTGGTCAATCTGGTGTTGCCCAAATTTGGCAATTCTTAGCAACTTTCGGTAGTGGCCATCCCTGGCAAGGATGTTTAGTAATTGCTGTTACTTGTAGTTTAGTGGGAGCGATGTTTGATACTTATGTGTTCTGTCAAAACTCACGGTTTAATTGAGATTTTATTTACTATAATTAATAAAAAATAAAAGCAATAGAGACGTTCAGTCGAATGTCTCTACAGTCTTACTAAGAAATCAATGGCTAATTATCATTTAGACTTTTATATTTGGTATTTAATCGCGGAATCAAAATATTCAGGCTGTAATCCGTTAAAGCTAACGAAATTTTATAAAAAGTCTTAAAATGCTAAAAATTCCCCCTAAACTTTCTATACGTTGGATAGTAGCTATTCCTTTCATTGTCCAAATTATTTTAGTGGTGGGAATTGTTGAGTATTTATCAATGGGGAATAGTCAAAATTCGATTAATGATTTGTCGCTGAAGCTTCGCCAGGAAGTTACAAGACGTGTCCAACAATATCTAAAAAACTATCTATCTACTCCTTTTGTTGTCAATGGTATCAACTCTAATGCGATTGAATCAGGAGCCTTAGATATTCAGGATGTTGAAAGTGCTCAATATTATCTATGGAAGCAAATTCAACTTTTTGAATCCGTTCCTAATATTGGCTTTGGCAATGAGAAAGGAGATTTTATTGCCATAGAGCGACAAGAAGACGGTTCCTATATTTCAAAAATTGTCATCCAATCGAAGAGCAAAAATAAGAATATTCATAGACTTGATAATCAAGGTCAACAGGAAGAATTCATCAAAACAGTTTTGGATTTTGATGTACGTCGGCGAAAATGGTATCAAGCGAATAAGAATTCAGGAGAAGCGACATGGAGTAATGTCTATGCTTGGGTGAGTAGGGATCAACTTGCTCTCAATGCTGGAGTTCCTGTTTATGATAAAGAGGATAAATTTCAAGGTGTCTTGGCGACGGATCTTGTGCTTTCTTATATTAGTAACTTTTTATCCGGTCTTGAAATTGGTCAATCAGGTCAAGTATTTATCATTGAAAAATCTGGTCAGCTAATTGCTAGCTCTACTATTGAGCAGCCTTTTATTGAGAACGATGGGAAAATAAAACCTATTCAGGCAAATGAAAGTAGTGACTCTCTAGTAAAAACAAGCACTGAATATTTAATATCCACTTTTGGAGAGTTTGACGCTATAACTACCACTCAAAATCTTAGTTTTGATATTGATGGAGAAAGCCAATATTTACAAGTTACTCCGCTTCGTGGTTTTCCAGGTTTAGATTGGTTTATTGTCATTGTAGTCCCAGAAAAAGATTTTATGGCAGTAATTGACGCGAATAGACGCACTACACTCTTACTTTCTAGTTTTGCAGTAGTGATAGCTGCTATTTTGGGAATATTGACAGCACGTTGGATTACTAATCCTATTGCAGTTTTGAATCTGGCGGCAAAAGATATTGCAAAAGGAGATTGGGGCCAAACAATTCGCCTTAATCGTGATGATGAGATTGGAGAATTGTCTCAGTCATTTAATCAAATGTCTAAACAATTAGAGGAGTCTTTTCTAAAGTCAGAAAAACGAGTTCAAGAGCGCACTGAAGAACTTGCTGTTGCTAAGAAGCAAGCAGAAGTTGCTAACAAAGCCAAAAGTATTTTTATTGCCAATATGAGTCATGAATTGCGGACTCCTCTCAATGCCATTCTTGGGTTTGCTCAACTTTTAGATCGAAATACGACCCTAAACTCTGAGCAAAAGCAACAAGTACAAAGTATTAATCGTAGTGGTGAACATCTTTTATCCCTGATTAACGATATTCTGGAAATTTCTAAAATAGAATCAGGAAAAATAAGCTTTACAGTATCTAATTTTGATTTACATAGTTTTTTAAATGAAGTTTACAATTTATTTTTGCTGAAAGCGCAAAAAAAAGGATTACAAATTAATTTTTTTTGGCTAGATAATCTTCCTCAATACATTGGAACCGATCAAGGAAAATTACGTCAAGTTCTGATTAATTTATTGAGTAATGCTGTAAAATTTACCACCACTGGAACCGTTAGTTTAAGAGTAAAATTTACTGATAATGAATCCCCAATTCAAAATAATGAAATACCTTCAAAAGGTTATATGCTTTGGTTTGAAGTAGAAGATACAGGGCCAGGTATTGCAGCGGATGAAATCAATAAACTTTTTCTCCCCTTTGAACAAACTGAAACAGGGCGTAATTCTGGAGAAGGAACTGGTTTAGGTTTAGCAATTAGTCGTAAGTTTATCGAATTGATGGGAGGAGAAATCGAGATTAAAAGTATAGTAGGAATAGGAACTTGCGTTATGTTTCATATTCCCATTGAATCCTGTACATCAGAGGCAGTTATCTCTCAAACCTCCTCAAAAAAAGTTATCGCCTTAGCTCCCGATCAACCAGTCTATCGTATTCTTGTGGTAGAGGATCACGCTCCAAGTCGCTTGTTTCTCAAAAAATTATTATGTTTAGTCGGTTTTGAAGTCAATGAAGCTAGGAATGGGGAAGAAGCGATCGCTTGTTGGCAAACTTGGCATCCTCACCTGATTTTGATGGATATGAGAATGCCTGTCATGGATGGTTATGAAACAACGAAACGGATTAAATCTACCCCCAAAAATCAAGAAACGGTAATTATTGCCTTAACAGCTAGTGCTTTTAAGGAAGAAAAACATAAGATTTTAGCAGCAGGTTGTGATGACTTTATTCCTAAACCTTTCTCAGAAGCTATTATTTGGGAAAAAATTGCTCAACATCTAGGGGTTAGCTATATTTATGAGGAAATCAACAATGAAGAGCAATTAAAGACAACACAACTAGATAAAGGAACAAACTCAACGTTAGAGAAAGAGTTCACAGAAAGTTTATCAATGATGTCTTCAAATTGGAAAGCCCAACTCCACGATCAAGCTACACAACTAAATCGTAAAAAAGTCTTACAATTAATTAAACAAATTCCTAATGATCATTGTGCTTTAATTGAAAAATTGACCACCTTAGTCCAAAACTATCAATTTGAGCAAATTGCTCAACTTACTAGCTCGTCTGATTAATTTACTTATACCCTATCAATTTATGTATGGATATTGAAGCTATTTTACAATTTACTGAGGAAAAGTTTTACGCTAAAACAGGGAACTATTTTAGTGATATACAAAGAATTATCCTCCTAAAAATACTCGAAAATAATCGTTATACTTATGAGCAAATCGCTGATAATTGTCGTTATTCAGCTAAATATCTTAAACAAAGTATTGTGCCTAAACTATGGCAGACTATTTCGGAGATATTTGAAGAAAAGGTGACAAAAAATAATTTTAAAGAGGTGGCGCAACAAAAGATGCAACATCAACTAACCCTAGCCCCTTTACCTTCAGAAAAGCCTTTAAATCAATCCGTTGATGTAAACGCAGATTCTCCTTCTCTTTCAACTAACTGTCATCGAGGCAATATTCTCCTGGTGGACGATCAACCCCAAAACCTCAATGTTTTATCAGATTTGCTAGAAGAACAGGGATATGAGGTAAGACAAGCCCTTAATGGTTCAATCGCCCTGAAAGCTGTCGAATTAACTTTACCAGATGTGATTTTACTTGATATTCATATGCCAGAATTAGATGGTTATGCTGTGTGTCAGCGACTTAAGACAAATCCTCAAACCCAGGATGTCACTATCATTTTTGTTAGTGCTTTAGATGAAGCATGGGACAAAGTAAAAGCCTTTTCTGTAGGAGGGGCTGATTACATTACCAAGCCCTTTAAGGTGATTGAGGTATTAGCAAGGATTGAAAATCAGTTAAAGATTCAACGTCTAAAAAGAGAAGTACAACAGCAGAATATTCAACTACAGCAGCAGAATATTCAACTACAGCAAGCATTTCATGAATTAGGAAGATTAGGTGTTTTAGACGAGTTGACTCAAGTTGCTAATCGTAGCCGTTTTAATGATTATTTAAACAGGGAATGGGAACGCGCTCATCAAAATAAGGAATCCTTAGCCCTGATTTTTTGTAAGATTGACAAATTTGCAGAGTACGATCAGAGCTACGGTAACTTAGAAAAAGATAGCTGTCTTTATAAAGTAGCACAAGCACTTAAACATGGTCTACAATCATCTAAATCTCTCCTCTGTCGCTATGAAGAAGCTAAATTTGGGATTATTGTTTCTCTTAGTGATATCCCTAATTTGGAAAAGATAGCTAAAAGCTTGGTCGATGAAGTTAATCAACTCCAGATTCCCTATAGTATCTCCTCTGCTAATCTTTATATTACTGTTAGCATAGGAATTGCTAGTTTAAATCCTGATGAGCAGACAACATCCGATCGCTTAATTCAATTGTGTGAACAGGAACTAGAAAAAGCAGAAGCAAAAGGAAGCGATCGCTATAGCATAAATCAGAGATTTTAGGGCGTGTTTTCAAACTTGTTGTATCCTAAATGTAGAGGCTATCGGTATGAAGAAAGGCCAATGAATCAAGGAGACTTAAGTAATCAACAGTGGCAGAAATTAAAACCGTACGAAAAAAACTGTAGAAAATCGTGACAGCCTTTATCTTGATATTGGATTAACCAATACTGGCTGTACGGCACAGCTCACTATTCCCATCCTACGGAATGCTACGCAAACGACAGTAAATGCCTCTGGGAATTTCTTTCTAATTATCTGAATACTGCCATTGATATCAGCATTCATAACCTTGCCAGTTGAACTTTTGAATAAACCACGTTTGACTCGCTTGCCTACATAGTTTTGATGCTTACAAGGTTTTTCTAAGTCAAGTGCAGAAGTTTTACTGGTGTAACTCTCTTCAGTTTCAATAACTTTGATACCAACCAGTTGACATTTATAAGTTATCTGCTGAATTAGCTTAGAGTGTGGTATTTGGGTAAAGTTTTGATTGTTTTTTTTACCAATGTTTGCACCTTGTTTCCAGTTATCATTTTGGCCTATGACTACAGTACCAATATTATTTGTGGTTAAATACTCAACCACTAAGAAACTGGTGTTATGTAGATAATTCTCGACAAAACGATTTCGGTTATAGGTTAACGCTTCAATCTTACGGCTAGTTTTTTTCTGTCCCTTGAGAACACTTTGGTACTTGGCTTTTCGCTTGTTATATAGTTGATTGACGCTTTTTAGTGGCTTCCCGTTAATCAGCAGTGGTTTGACACCAGGCTTATTTGTAGATAGAGCTACTAATCTGTCAATCCCTAAGTCAATCCCGGCTACATATGTTGAATGTATTTGTGGCTGATTCGTTTTTTCATACACTACTTCAATTATATAGCAGCTCGTAGCAGGTACTATCCTGACTTCGATTACAGTATCCACAACTACAGGTATTTTGATATCACTCATGGATAAGTGACAAATACCATCTTTTAGACTTGCTCTATAGACTGATTCCTTTGAATATATAACTACATTTCGACCTTTGGTTTTGTCTTTATACTTGGGTATTTTGGGCTTACCCAAAAACTTACAGGGATGTTTTGACCATTCTTTGATTGCCTGAAAATAACTACGCCAAGTGGCAACCAAGCATTTGATTATTTGTTTTGATACTTTAGTTGGTAATGCTCTATAGGCATCGCTATCTTTGGTGGCGTGGTACAATTTAGTTAAATCCAGACTATAACCAGTACAGAAAAAATGCTGACGACAATAATAATTAGCCAAATTATACAAGTTTTTAGACTTAAAGGCTAATTCATCACAAACTCGCCAAAAGTTATGTGTTCGGTTAATAATATGTCTATCAACAAGTCGCATTCACTCGCTAACGCTTGATAATTTATTGTTACTTATTTAATATTACAACAATGAGTGTAAATTTTACAACTATTTTCTACGGTTTAAGTTTAACAGTTAATCACCCCTACTTCCACCTTGGAAAGACTTCCCTAGTTTGTTTTGTACCTTGTCTTCCAATGGTTATCCGAGTGAACAAATATAGCAATGCGCGCATTGCTATAATTTTGCATAAGCATTTATAAAACTGACCTCAACGCAGAACTTTGCACCGTGCAGTTTCTAACTAATTTAAGGTTTAAGTTACACCAGATTAACATTACTACTGTATGACCAAGTCAAAGCTGACTACAAAGATGGTATTTTGCATCTACATTTA
>NZ_JBNHEP010000204.1:16134-24767 GCF_050015995.1 Dapis brunnea BLCC-M229
CCCAAAGCTGAAGCTGAGAAAAATCAAGTTGTGAAAGTCAATATTGACTGATTTGTAGCAACATAGAAAGATGCGATGATTCAAAAACTTTAGTACGGCAATTGCCCTCGCATCTTTCCTATCTACCGAACTTATTCAACACAAAATCGACTCTAAAATAGAAACAGAAACAACAAATTAAATCAATACATAAGACATCAATTTAGGAGGTAATAGATATGGCTATTGTTCGTTTTTCTCCCTGGCGTGAAATTGACTCTTTGCAAAAAGAAATGAATCGTTTATTTGATACTTTCGCTCCTACTACGAATGGTGAAGAAAAAGGAATAGCATTTACACCAGCAGCGGAAATGCACGAAAACCATAATGCAATTGAATTAAAACTGGAAATACCAGGTTTAGAGGCGAAAGATTTAGATGTACAGGTTACTGCTTCAGCAGTGGCAATTAAAGGAGAACGTCGTCAAGAAAGTCAGACAGAATTACAAGGAATGACTCGTTCGGAATTTCGTTATGGTGCTTTCCAACGAGTAATTTCTCTACCTGGAAGGGTTCAAAATGACCAAGTCAAAGCTGACTACAAAGATGGTATTTTGCATCTACATTTACCCAAAGCTGAAGCTGAGAAAAATCAAGTTGTGAAAGTCAATATTGACTGATTTGACTAGAAAAATAAAAGCAGTTAACTAAGTGAAAGTAGGGTGTATACACGCCTTACTTTTATATGCAATTATTTATATACAATTAGATTTACAGTTAATCTGATTACAGCGCTTTTGAGATACATAAACTACATCATCACAACCAAAACCTTGTAGGGACGTTCCATGGAACGTCCCTACTGTGGTCTATCCACCAAATGAAAACCTCTCCTTACTTTTATCCTATTCATTTTGATTTCTGAATATTGATTATTGTGGTAACTGATGGAATGGAAAAGATATACTAGAACTAATCATAATTATTTTTTTCAGAAAAAATAAATATCAGTCAATTAGATGAAGCTATTAACATTACATCTTTATCCTCTGATGGCCTTTGTTTCTCTATTGGGAACAGTAGCCATCCCTGCTCATAGTCAACCTATTATCCCAGCAACAGACGGTACAGGAACTACCGTCAACCAAAACGGCAACCAATTTAATATCCAAGGTGGCACTCCTAGCAACGACGGTGCGAACCTATTTCACAGTTTTAGTCAATTTAACGTTGAATCTAGTCAAACCGCCAACTTCCTTACTACCCCAGATATTCGCAACATCCTGGGTAGAGTGACAGGTGGAAATGCTTCTACTATAAATGGCTTAATTCAAGTAGTCGGTGGGAACTCAAATCTCTTCTTAATGAACCCTGCCGGAATAATATTTGGCCCTAATGCTAGGCTCAATGTTCCTGCCTCTTTCAGTGTTACTACTGCCACAGGTATAGGTTTCAACGGCAATAATTTCTGGTTTAAAGCAATGGGTACAAATGACTACTCAAATTTAGTAGGTAATCCCAGTGGCTATCATTTTGATATCTCTAACCCAGGCGCTATAGTTAATCAAGGAAATTTAAGTTTAAATCCAGGAAACAATCTTACTCTCGCTGGCGGCACAGTTGTCAATACAGGTCAACTATCTACCGCAGGTGGAAATATTACCATCGCTGCAGTTAATGGTGGGGATACTTTGCGCATCTCTCAACCAGGCCATGTTTTGAGTTTAGATGTATCACCTTCTTCTACAAATTTATCGGGAGAGTCAATTACACCATTATCATTAGCAAAGTTGTTAACAGGTGGCGAAACAAATGATGCCTCATCTGTGATAGTTGATGCTCAAGGTAATTTGGTCTTGACAGATACAGAAGGAGTAGCAGTTGCCTCTGGAAATATTGATGTATCAACAACTTCCACTTCCACTCCCCCCCTTTCAAAGAGGAGTCAGGGGGGATACAATGGTGGACAAATAAATGTGTTAGGCGATCGCGTAGCAGTTATTGATGCCAATATTCAGGCCAACGGTTTAAATGGTGGAGGAAGAATATTAATTGGTGGCGACTTCCAAGGCAATGGAAATGTTCCCAATTCTCAGCAAACTTTTGTTAACAATAACTCTTTTATTTCGGCGGATGCTATTAACAATGGAAATGGTGGTCAAGTCATAATTTGGTCAGATGATATTACTAATTTTGCTGGAAATATTAGTGCTAAAGGAGGAGAATTTTCTGGTGATGGAGGGTTTGTTGAAATATCTGGCAAACAGCAATTAATTTTTGATGGAAATGTTAATGTAGCGGGGGCATCCTGCCCCTGTTCAAGATTAGGAGAACCAGGAACAATATTATTTGACCCTAAAAATATAATTATAGGAGCCGAAACATCAAATCAAAATGAAGAGGATAATCAAACATTTTCTGCCGAAGAAATAGAAGGATTAGAAGGAGAAATAATTCTGCAAGCTGATAATGATATAACTGTTAATCAACCAATAGAAACTGGTGAATCTATAGAATTAATAGCCGGAAGAAACATTAATATAAATGCTGATATAGATACATCCACTGATAATAGTAATATTACTCTATCTGGTAATGATGATGGAGCCGATATTAATAATCGGGACCCAGGAGCAGGTTCCATTAATCAAATAGAAGGTACAACATTAAATGCAGGTAGTGGGAATATTACAATTCTACTAGGAAGTTTAGGAGAAAATGGCGATATAAATCTGGCTAATTTAACTACTACTGGTCAACTATTAATTAATGCTAATCGCGGAAATATTAGACGAGTTTCTCCAAATTCTTTAGTTACTGCCGACCGAGCAATATTTCAAACTGAAAGTATTGGTGGTATAGGTTTAGCTGAAGCACCCTTGCGTATAGATATAAATAATTTAGAAGTATTCACAGGTGAAAGAGGGCTATTTCTTGAGTCAATAAATAATTTAATTATTGGTGGAGTTAGTGAAGAAGTAGAAGGTCTTTCAACTTTTGATGGTGGCGATATTGAAATAAGTATTAATGGAAATATTACTGTAACCGAACAGATAATTACATCAACTCGTGATAGTCAACCAGGAAAGATTACTATTTCTAGTAGTGGGAATATTGATACTACTCAAACCACCCTTGATGCCAATTCAGCATCAACCAGTGGTGGGGATGTTTTTCTCACTGCTGATGGTGATATTAAAACAGGTGTAATTGATGTTTCCACAGGAGGGAATAATAGAAGTGGGAACGTTACGATAAATAGTGGAGGTGAAGTTGATACAACTGGGGGTGAAATATTTTCTGGTTCTTTGCAAGGGAATGGTGGGAATGTTGCTATTACAAGTAATGGCGATTTAAAAACCAGTAATATTGACTCCCGTTCAGATGGTAGTGGTAGTGGAGGAGATATTACTCTTACAGCAGAAGGAACTATTGATACTAGCACTGGAACTCTGGAATCATTTTCCCTTCTCGGTAGTGGAGGTAATGTTAGTATTATTAGCAAAGGGGATATTACTACAGGTTTAGTTTTTTCTACTGCTGGCGATCCTCAAACAGACAATACTGACAATAATATAGATACTACAGTCAATACTAGCAATAGCGGTGATATTACCATTGAAAGTACAGAAGGCAAAGTAACTCTCACTACAGGAATAGATACTGTTGCCTTAAGTGGCAATGCAGGAAATGTCAATATAAAAGCTTTTGGAGATGTTAAAACGGAAATTATTCGATCATCTACATTTTCTGGTGATGGTGGAGATATTACCATTGAAAGTACAAACGGAAATATTGATAGTAGGGGTTCTGAAGCAGAGACAGGAATCTTTTCTGCTTCTACTGATGGAAATGCTGGAAATGTCACTTTTAAAAGTAATGGGAATTTGATAACAGGTAATATTGACTCCAATTCAGAAAATGGTCGGGGAGGGAATATTAGTTTAGAAAGCACGGGTGGAAATGTTGATACCACTATTGGTCAATTGAGTTCTTTTTCCGATGCTGGAGATGCGGGAAGTGTGAATATAAAAAGTCTTGGTAATATTAATACAGGTAACATTAATTCTATAACAAGAGGTGGTACAGGTGGAGATATTACCATTGAAAGTACAGACGGAAATGTTGATACCACTGGAGGCGAGATATTTTCTTCTTCTTTTGAGAGAAATGCAGGAAATGTCAATATCAAAAGTTTGGCCGATTTGATAACAGGTAATATTGACTCCCGTTCAACTAATGGTCAAGGAGGGAGTATTAACCTGGAAAGTAGAGGTGGAAGTGTTGATACCAGTAGCGGTGAATTGAGTTCTTTTTCCGTAACAGAAAATGCGGGAAATGTCAATATCAAAAGTTTTGGCGATATGATAACAAGTCGTATTGACTCTCGTGCAAGTGGTAATGGTCGAGGTGGGAATATTACTCTAGAAAGTACAGAAGGAAATATTGATAGCAGTAGTGGTGAACTCGCATCTTCTTCCAGTAGTGGAAATGCAGGAACTGTCAGTCTTACCAGTCAGGGCGATATTAAAACTGGAAATATTTCTTCTTTTGCAGGTCGAGACTTTGGTGAAGCAGAAGAGTCTGAAAATTCTGGTAGTGGTGATGGAGGAGATATTACCCTAAAAGCAGGGGGGACTATTGATACTACCGCAGGAACTGAGGGTGAATCTAATCTAGAATCATTTTCTCGTGAAGGTTCAGGTGGCAATATCAGTCTAGAAGCTCAAGGTGATATTACTACTGGCAGAACTCTTTCTACTGCTGGCAACCCAGAAAATGGTAACACCATAGGAGCAACAACACAGACCCAGGGAGATGGTGCTAGTAGTGGTGATATCAGTATTAAAAGTACAGAAGGATCGGTAACTACCACAGCAGAAATAAATAGCTTTGCCACTACTGGTGATGGTGGTAGTGTCACTGTGGAAAGTTTTGGTAATCTTAATATAGGTAATGAGATTAATTCCCGCAGCGATGTCAATGGTGCTGGAGGCGATATTATTCTAGAAAGTAAAACAGGTGCTATTACTATCGAAGCTGAGTTATCTTCCTTTTCTGAATTAGGAGATGCTGGAGGTGTGAATATTACAAGTAGTGGTGATTTGACTACAGGTGGTATTGACTCTCGTTCAAATGGTAGTGGTCAAGGTGGAAGCATTACCCTGGAAAGTACAGGCGGCAATGTTGATACCAGTAGCGGTCAGTTATTCTCTTCTTCTAAAAGAGGTAATGGTGGCGATCTAAATATTACCGCTACAGGTAATATCGAAGTAGGAACAATTTCTTCCTTTTCAGAAGGTAATGGTAACGGTGGCAATATTACTCTAAAAAGTACAGGCGGAAATATTAATACAACCAGTGGTGAATTAGGTTCCTTCAGTGGTGAAGAAATAAATCAAAACCAAGACCCACAAACCTCAGCAGGAGGAAACCAAGGAGGTCAAGGTGGAAATATTACTGTAGAAACTGAAGGTAATATAGATGCAGGAAATATAAAGTCATTCTCTCGTGAAGGTTCAGGGGGCAGTATTACCCTCAAAGCTAAAGGTAATATTACTACCACAAG
Organism: Dapis brunnea BLCC-M229; assembly: GCF_050015995.1. Lineage (NCBI taxonomy): Bacteria > Bacillati > Cyanobacteriota > Cyanophyceae > Oscillatoriales > Microcoleaceae > Dapis > Dapis brunnea. The sequence goes on from NZ_JBNHEP010000204.1 coordinate 21,683, forward strand.
TCAAATAATTTCCTCAGCAGCAGACCCAGAAGATAGACCCTCTCTTGGACAAAACTCAGAAACTGAGACCATAACTCAGTCTCAGGTTGAGGGACAAACAGGTAGGCAAAGCGGTAATATTCGTATCGAAAGTACAGAGGGTACAGTAACAACTCAAGGAGAAATTATTTCCTATAGTAATCAAGGAAATGCAGGTAATATTGATGTTATTAGTAATGGTGAAGTTAACATTGCTGATGGAGCAAGTATTGATTCCCGTGCTGATAGTAGTGGTAATGGTGGTGCTATTAAAATCGAAAGTCAAACAGGCGCTATAACTATCAATAGTGACCTGTCTTCCTCATCCCAAACAGGTGAAGGCGGTCCAGTAGAGATTAGGGCAAGAGGAAATATCGAAGTAGGAACAATTTTTTCTTTTTCAGAAGGTAATGGTAACGGTGGCAATATTACCCTAAAAAGTACAGGCGGAAATATTAATACAACCAGTGGTGAATTAGGTTCTTTCAGTGGTGAAGAAATAAATGAAAATGGAGTTCCACAAACCGTAGGAGGAGGAAACCAAGGAGGTCAAGGTGGAAATATTACTGTAGAAGCTGAAGGTAATATAGATGTAGCACTGATAGAATCATTCTCTCGTGAAGGCTCGGGGGGCAGTATTAGACTTGAAGCTAAGGGTGATATTACTACCACAAGTGAAATAATTTCTTCTGCAGCAGACCCAGAAGATAGACCCTCTCTTGGACAAAACTCAGAAACTCAGACCATAACTCAGTCTCAAGTTGAGGGACAAACAGGTAGGCAAAGCGGTAATATTGATATCGAAAGTACAGATGGTACAGTAACAACTCAAGGAGAAATTATTTCCTATAGTAATCAAGGACCAGGGGGAAATATAACTATTATCGGTGATGGTGATGTTACTATTCGTACAGAAGCTATTGACTCCCGTACCGATGGCAGAAATAGGAGTAATGGTGGTGAGATTACCATCACAAGTAACAGGGGTAAGATTAATATCGAAGGTAAATTATCTTCTTCATCCCAAACAGGTAAAGGCGGTCCAGTAAACATTACTGCTCCAGAAAATATCACATCAGAAGCAATTTCTTCCTTTTCAGAGGTTAATGGTGATGGTGGTGAAATTAATATTACTAGCACTCAAGGCAATTTAGAAATAGGTGAGATTTCTTCCTCCAGTGGCGAACCTATAGCTCAGAGAGCGCAAAACCAGGGGCAAACAAACAATTCTAACTCTGAAAATACTACTGGTGGGGGTGGAGCTATTACTCTCAAAGCTGATGAAGGTTCTATAAAGGTAGGAGATATAGAGGCATTTTCTCGTCAAGGTGCAGCAGGCAATATCAATATTAATGCCAAAGGTGATATTATCACAGATGCTATTATTTCCTCAGCAGGAGACCCCGAAAATATTCCAGCCCCTGGAAGAAATGAGGAAAATACTACCAGAACTCAGTCTCAAGTAGAAGAACAAAATAATCGCCCAGGTGGTGACATTACTATTCAAAGTACAGAAGGTACAGTGACAACTAACGCCGAAGTCACTTCCTATAGTGATAAAGGAGATGGAGGTGAGATTAGTATTGTCAGTCAAGGCAATATTAACATTATCCCTAACAGCGATCCTGACACGGAGGCTGCTAATATAGACTCCCGCTCTGATGGTACAGGAGGCAGTGGTGGTAATATTCTCATTGAAAGTCAAACAGGTATTATTGATGCTCCAGGTGAGTTTGCTTCTTCTTCCCAAACAGGTAACGGTGGTAATGTGGATATTATTGCCCCTGGTAATATCCAAGTAGAAAATATCTCTTCCTTTTCAGAAGGTAATGGTAATGGGGGAGATGTTACCATTACAGGTAATAGTAGTATCCAAACAGGAACTATAGAATCATTTACCGAAGGTAGTGGTCAAAGTGGTAATATTTCTATTTTTGCTGATGGTGCAATAGATACCAGTGTTGGTCAGCTATTATCTTTTTCCGCAGAAGGGGAAGGCGGAAATGTTACCCTCAGCGCCAAAGAAAATATTACTACAGGTTTTATCGAAACTTTTAGCGGTGGCGGAACAAGAGGTGGTAATATTACTCTGGAAACCACTAATGGAAATATTGATACTACTGTAGGACCGTTAGATGTAAATGAATTAGGCGCAGAAGCAAATATTTCTACTGATGCTGATGTATCTTCAGCAGATGTCGCTACTATCTTTGCAGAAGAACGCGCTAATCTAAGTTCCTCTGCTCCTGAAGGTACTGGCGGTAATATTTTAATTATTCAGCAAGGTGAGGGTGATATTACCACTAGCAATATTAGTTCTTTTGGTGGAGAAGATAGCGGAGCTGTTAATATCATCAACAACGACGGCAATATCAACACGGGTGTTATTTTTTCAACTGCCATCAATGGTACAGGTGGTCAAATTTCTGTTGAAACTATAAATGACGGCGACCTAAATATTAATCATATTGCTACTTATGGTAATGCTGAAACTGCGACAGGTGGTGATATTAGTCTGAATGCTAATGGTATTATCAATATTAATAATGTGGCATCTTTTGGTAATGCAGGTAGTGGAGATGTGAGTATTCAAAGTAGTAGTGGGAGCATTAATACAGGCACAATTCAAACCCGCGCCCCCAATGGCACCAGTGGGAATATTACTTTGAATACTTTTAGCACTCAAGGTGATATTAGAACTGCAAGTGTTACCACCCAAGGCGGAACAGCAGCAGGTCAAGTTGAAATTATTGCTACTGACGGATCTGTGACAACTGAAGATTTAGAATCTAGTTCTGAGTCGGGAAGCGCCGGAGGAATAAATGTGGTGGCAGGGGAAGATATTGAAACTGGAGACCAAACTGTTGATAGTGCGACTGGTGATGCGAGTATCAGTAATGTAGCTGGAAGTAATATTACTACTGGAGACCAAAGCGCTACTACTGGAGAAGGTGATGCAACTGTAAATAATATTGCTGGTGGGGATGTCAATACTGGAGATATTACTGCTGTTACTGGAGAAGGTGATGCAACTGTAAATAATATTGCTGGTGGGGATGTCAATACT
>NZ_JBNHEP010000204.1:24867-26779 GCF_050015995.1 Dapis brunnea BLCC-M229
TTACTGGAGAAGGTGATGCAACTGTAAATAATATTGCTGGTGGGGATGTCAATACCGGAGATATTACTGCTATAGGAGATACAACAAATATCATCAACCAACCAGGAGGAGAAATTAATACTGGAGAAATCATTCAAATTAATCCATCTCCATCAACACTAATAGATAATAGTTTGCCACAATTATTACCTCAGACACCAGTAACTGCAGAGAATTCACCCAACCTAGTGCAACCCACAGTAACTGCAGAGAATTCACCCAACCTAGTGCAACCCACAGTAACTGCAGAGAATTCACCCAACCTAGTGCAACCCACAGTAACTCCAGTAACTCCAACTAACCCAGTGCAACCCACAGTAACTCAAACTCCCATAAATGAAAATATTCCTCCGTCTAACAATCAAGTATTAAATCCTGTTACTACTCAAATTGTCGAGTCAGTGCAAAGTAACAGCACTATCACAACCACCAATAATCCTAATCTCCCAGACCAACAGAGCGATACCCAGGAAGTCAACATTAACACAGATACCACTACCGCTTTACAAAACATTAATATTGTGAATAGTATACCCCTAACTGTAGCTGCAAATTCCCAAACATTAACAACCATAGAACAAACTCGCAACAATGAATTTGCAGACTACTTTGAGAAAGACCTATCAAATCAAATTACATCCACAAAAAATATTCGGGAAGTGCTAATTGATATTGCCCGTCAAACAGGTAATAACTCAGCCATTATCTATGTCACCGTTTACCCAGACGAAGTACAACTGGTATTATATACACCAGGTAGCGACCCCATACTCAAAACCATTCCCGAAGTTAACCGCAAAGAACTAATGAAAGCTGTGTTAAGGTTACGCGCACAAATTACAAATCCCGCCCGTCGTTATACGAATAGCTATCTGCCACCAGCCAAAAAATTATATAATTGGCTCATCGCACCCATAGCAGCAGAACTAGAAGCCGCCAATATCAATACTCTACTCTTCAGCATGGATGAAGGTTTGCGTGCCTTACCTATAGCAGCATTACACGATGGGGAACAATTTCTGATAGAAAAATACAGCCTCAGTTTAATTCCTAGTATCAGCTTAATGGATACCAACTACCAACCACTTCAAGATACTCAGGTATTAGCAATGGGAGCGAGTGAATTCATTGAGCAAAGTAAATTACCAGCAGTACCCACAGAGTTAGAAACTATTTCTCAAAAGTTATGGCAAGGCAGCAAATTCATCAATGAAGAGTTTACCCGCAATAACTTGTTAGATCAACGAGAAAATTATCCCTATCCGATCATTCACTTAGCCACTCATGCAGAATTCAAACCAGGAAAAGCCAACAACTCCTACATTCAGCTCTGGGGAACAGACCAACTAAAGTTAGACCAAATTAGAGAGTTAGAGTGGAATGAACCCCCAGTAGAATTGTTAGTATTATCTGCTTGTCGCACTGCTGTGGGAGACAAAAATGCCGAATTAGGATTTGCGGGATTAGCAGTAGCAGCAGGAGTCAAATCAGCTTTAGCTAGTATTTGGTATGTGAGTGATGAAGGAACATTAGGGTTAATGACAGAATTTTATGTTCATTTGAATAATGCCAAGATTAAGGCAGAAGCGCTCAGACAAGCGCAGTTAGCAATGTTGCGAGGGGAAGTAGTTATTGCAGAAGGGGAGTTAAGGGGACCAGGTATTCGTGGTGCAGTGGTGTTACCCCCAGCATTAGGGAAGTTTGAAAATCAAAATTTATCTCATCCTTATTATTGGTCAGGGTTTATGATGATTGGTAGTCCGTGGTAATATTATGTGCCCCCTCCGGGGGAGCTACGAATTGCAGATAATCACTTATACAGGACTTACGCAAAGACACTATATATAGCGCATGGCAAATCAAGCGATATAGC
>NZ_JBNHEP010000205.1:0-22001 GCF_050015995.1 Dapis brunnea BLCC-M229
AGTTGCTCTTGGCAGTTATAATCATTCCCTACCCCATCATATTGAGTGGATACACATAAGCCAAGTTGTTAGATTTTGTTTGATGAACAGGGTTCTGTTGGGGTTTTGAGTTAATCCCATTCCAATCTGCATCCAACAATACCACCATTACCTGTGTTTCTGGAAGTCGATCGCCCAACTTAGATTGTGTTAACAAAACTGGCACTGCAGAATCTTCCAACATATAGGCAATGCGTTCGGTAGGATAATTCGGGTCTAACGGCACATAAGCCCCACCAGCTTTAAGAATGCCCAATAATCCCACCATCATCTCCAGAGAACGTTCGACACAGATGCCCACTAATACCTCTGGTATTACCCCCAGACTTTGCAAATAATGCGCCAGTTGATTGGCTTGACAATTTAACTCGTGATAAGTTAATTCTTGGTCTTCAAATACTACCGCCACTGCATCCGGTGTTCTTTCTACTTGTTCCTCAAACAACTGATGAATGCACTTATCCTGGGGATAGTCAACCTGGGTATCATTCCACTCCACTAACAGTTGATGACGCTCTTTTTCTGTTAACAGAGGTAATTCAGAAATGCTTTGGTTGGGATTGATAACAATTCCCTCTAGCAAAGTCCTCAAATGCCCGCTCATCCGCTTAATTGTAGTGGCATCAAACAAATCAGTGTTGTATTCAGTCAGAAGAATCATTCCCTCCGATTCTTCCTGTAAGAGATAGAAAGTGATGTCAAACTTAGAAATATCAGGATCTACCTCAAAGTAAAATGCTTTCCATCCTAAGTTGTCTTCGGTTACTAGAGGTGGATCCATCGTAAAAGCCACCTGAAAGATGGGATTTTGGTTGACTTGGTAATCGGGATGAAGGGCTTCTACCACCTTCTGGAACGGCACATCTTGATGGGAGTAAGCTGATAAACAGACATTCCGGACTCGTTTTAACAGTTCGCAGAAACTAGGGTTGCCGCTGAGGTCACTACGCAAGACTAAAGCATTGAGAAAGTTTCCAACGATTCCTTCTAACTCCGGTCGATCCCGTTGGGAAATAACAGTACCCAGAACAATATCTTCCTGGGTCGAATAGCGATAAAGCAAAACTTTGATTGCTGTCGCGAAGGTCACAAATAAGGTAACACTTTCTTGACGGCTAAGAGTTTTGAGCTTTTCGATTAAGTCAAAGGGCAGTCGGTGACGAAGAAATGAACCGGTAAAAGTGGTTTGGGGAGTGCGAGGACGGTCAGTGGGAAGTTGTAACTGGGGTAAATTTTCTAGTTTTTTCTCCCAGTAGGCAAGCTGATGGGACAGAACTTTTCCCTGTAACCGCTGGCGTTGCCAAACCGCAAAATCGGCATATTGTATGGGTAATGCTGGCAGAGGTGACGGTAAACCTTGAGAAAATGCCGTATAAATAATTTCTAATTCCTGGATAATATGCACAAATGATTCGGCATCTATAACACTGTGATGAATAGCGAAGTAGAGCCGATAGTTGGCTGGATCATGCTGAATCAGAGTCCCTCGCAGCAAGGGGCCTCGGGTGAGGTCAAATCCTTGGCGAAGCTGTTCGGTGGCAATACGCACCGCTTCTGTTTCTCGTTTTGTTTCTGACCATTCTCGCAAATCGACAATCGGTAAAGTAAATGCAGATGGTGGCTGAATTTCCTGACAAGGTTGACCATTAACAACTGAATAGGTCGTCCGCAGAATTTCGTGGCGGCGGATGAGTTCCGTCAAACTTTCTTCCAATGCAGGAATATTGATATCTCCACCTAGATGAATGGTCAAGGTTTCGTTGTAAACTGGTTCTTCCGGCGTTAAATGGTTGAGAAACCACAGTTGTTCTTGGGCAAAAGATAAAGTAATGGTTTGCTCTCGTGAAATGGCTTGTAGGGGTGGTCCAATAGTTAATCCCTCTTGCTGAAGAACCTCCTTGGCTAACTCAGCAACTGTGGGAAACTCAAATAAGCAATTCAGGGGTAATTCTACCCCGAAGCGTACGCGCACTAGCCCGATAATTTTGGTGGCTAACAAGGAATGTCCGCCTAATTCAATAAAGTTGTCGTGAACTCCGATGGGAGAAACACCCAGAATCTCTGACCAAATTTGAGCTAGTTGCAGTTCTACCGAATCCCGGGGGGCAACAAAACTGGTTTCACGAATCAAACTTGAAGCATCGGGAATTGGTAGAGCCTTGCGATCGACTTTGCCACTGGGTGTTAAGGGTAAAGCTTCTAACGTCACAAAAGTCCCAGGCACCATGTAGTCTGGTAACTTTTCGGAAAGAAAGCGGCGCAGTTGACCCGAAGTTGGGATTTGCCCCTGATTTGGACAAACATAAGCGACTAAGCGCTTATCCCCTGGTTGGTCTTCTCGGACAATCACCGCAGTCTGCCGCAGGTCCGGGTGTTGGGCAAGTATTGCTTCAATTTCCCCAACTTCGATCCGGAAACCCCGCACCTTGACCTGATTATCGATGCGACCGAGATATTCGATATTGCCATCGGGTAAATAACGGGCTAAGTCTCCAGTTTTGTAAAGGCCCGACCCCTGTTCTTGACTAAAGGGATTGGCAATAAATCGTTCTGCGGTCAAGTCAGGACGGTTGAGATAGCCTCGGGCTAGGGAAACTCCCCCGATGTACAACTCGCCGGGAATTCCCACAGGTACAGGTTGTGCCAATTGATCTAAGATGTAAATCTGAGTGTTAGCAATGGGACGACCAATAGGTGGTAGTGCTGACCAATTCTCAGTAGAACCCGTTAAGGTGAATGCTGTAACTACATGAGTTTCTGATGGTCCATATTGATTATGAAGGGAACAATCTTTTAGCTGGGAGAAAAAGCCTGCGATCGCCCTTGTTATTTGCAACTGTTCCCCTGCTGTTATTACTTCCCGCAAACTGCTGGGAATCAATCCCCTAGTTTGAGCGGTCTCTGCTAACTGCTGTAAGGCAACAAAAGGAAGAAAGAGTCTTTCTATTTGTTTTTCGTTTAATAAATGTAGTAAAGCAACAGGGTCTCGTCGCACTTGTTCTGAGATTAAGACCAAGGTTCCACCCCCACACCAGGTTGAAAATATTTCCTGAAAGGAGACATCAAAGCTAATTGGTGCAAATTGCAGGGTTTTTGCTTTTGGTGAAACTGTGGTGTTTTCTAGTTGCCACAAAATGAGATTACTCAAGGCAAGGTGCTTCATCGCTACACCTTTAGGTTTACCTGTAGAACCGGAAGTGTAGATTACATAAGCCAAGTTTTCCTCACAAACACTACAGTTGGGATTTAAGTCAGTTTCTTGACTAACTAGATTCCAGTCAGCATCTAAACAAATGATTTGCGCTCTTATTTCCGGTAATCCAGCTAACAAGTTTTTTTGAGTTAATAGCACTGAAGCTTGAGTATCTTCAATCATGTAACCCAAGCGCTCTTGAGGATAACCTGGGTCTAGGGGAACATAAGCCCCACCAGCTTTGATAATGCCCAACAATCCCACTACCATCTCAATAGAACGTTCAACACATATCCCCACCAAAACTTCTGGTCCGACTCCTATAGATTGTAAATAATGTGCTAATTGATTCGCCCGACAATTCAACTCCCGATAAGTTAATTGTTGGTCTTTAAACACCACTGCCACTGCATCGGGTGTTTTTTCCACCTGTTCGGAGAACAACTGATGAATGCACTTATCCTGGGGATAGTCAACCTTAGTATTATTCCACTCAATTAATAACTGATGACGTTCAGATTCACTCAACAACGGCAATTTGAAAATGGGCGTTTCTGGATTGGCAACAATCTCCTCTAACAATCTCAGATAATGCTTTGCCATCCGGTCTATAGTTTCAGAATTAAATAAATCACTATTATAATTCCATCGAACATTCAACTCATTACCTACTTCAATAAATTCTACAGAGAGGTCATAAAGAGTGCCAAATTTTTCTTCCAACAAATAAGACTCAATTTGAAGTAATCCCTCTGGTAACTCTGTCTCATACCATCCTAATTTTCGGTAATTAAACATCACAGAAGAAACCAGACTATGACTGAAATTACTTTTCTGTTTCAACTGCTTGAACAATTGACTCAAAGGATAATTATAAGCTTCATTTTTCACTGCTTGGTCAACTCTCTGAGTGACTTGCATCAGCAATTCCTTAAAAGTAGTATTACCCTCTAAATTCCCTCGCACAACGACTAAACTTTCCAAATCGCCTGCTACATCTTTAAACTCTTTTTTACCCCGTCGATTTTCTGTAGGAATATTAACAATAATATCTTCCTGATTTGTGTAGGGATATAATAGTACGTAAAAGGCATTCAACGCAATTTTAAACAGACTAATACCATCAAACTGTAACTGTAGTTGTTTCAGACGCGATACTAATTCTTCATTGAGCTTTAATTCATGGGAATCATGCCGATAACTAACTACTTTCTGATTAAATTTTCCAGTCATTTATCCTCCTGAATTTTTCAACAGTTTGAGATAATTTATTGCAATTCTCAATGATTTGTAAACAACACGAAAATAGATAAACAGTTTGAATATCTTACCCATATTGCTTTTTTTCAGGATATTTTCTACAGAACCCCAAGAAGACTGCTATATGCTATCTACTATACTGAATAGCCTAGCCCAATGTCACTATGGAAACATTTAAAAATAGTCTAACTTATGAGCATAACATGAAAAATACAGCACTGCTAGGGGGAGAACTAAATTACTTCCGACAGAGCAGTTTAATTTATTTAGAAGTTGAGGAAAATAAATTTTGATATATTGTTACATATTCTTATGTATTGTTGACAAAAGCCTGAGCAATTATTAAAATAATACATAAACAAAATAGACAGTATCTATTACATAGTTTTTAGTAGGCCAGTTAGCTGGCCAAAGCTAGTTATTCTGGCAATTAGCTAACTTTTCAATCTGTTTAAAAAGTAAAAGTATTAGTCTATTTTGTTATGAACAAATAGTTGTTAATTAAATTATATCGAGTTAAAATTATGACAAATCAACCAGAAACAAAACAAGTCTACGAAGCTAAAGTCAAAGCTCAACTTGACAAGCTAAATGCTCAAATTGATGAAATGAAAGCTAAAGCTCAACAAGCTAAAGCAGATGCCCAAGTTAATTATCACGATAAGATAGAACAATTGTCTACTCAGCGTGATGCAGTCAAAACGAAATTTCAGGAGCTACAAAACTCCAGCGAACAAGCATGGGGAGATGTAAAAGTTGGTTTTGAAAAGGCTTGGAATGATTTGCACAGCGCCTTTGATAGTGCACTTTCTAAGTTTAAATAACTCATAGTAGCTCCAACTAATTGGAGAGTATTTGTCAGAAATATTGGGAGCAGTATTGCGATTTGATGCCTCTTGTAAGACCATGGTCAAAAATCAACTGCATCCACTCTGACAGCTCGGCAAGTTTCCATGGAAACTTGCCCAACCCACAACCTACTAGCGCGTCTAGACTAAAATTGTGGGTAAAACCTCCCCCTCGGAGCAGGAGAGGGGTTGGGGGAGAGGTCTTCATTGACTCGCTCTTTACCCACATTTTAAAGCTAGACGAGGTACTACATTGAGAATTTAGGAGCCGTGTAAGAATAACCTGAACATTTTTTTGATGGAAGCTAAATTTCACAATCTATTTCAGATAAAATTTGTACAACTTATTTTTACATGACGCCTTAGCGCAACAGATAGCTATGGAAATGAGTGTTATGATTCCACATTACTTATTGCAACAACTTATGCAGAATCTAATTATAAGTACTTGTATTAAACAGGACTTACGCATAACCGCCATATCTAGTAGGGGTGAACGGCCGTTCACCCCTACAGGTGGTGTATATTTTCATATTTTGCGTAAGTCCTGTTAAATTAATTTAACATTTAGTGGAGGTAGGAAATACCGGATCTCGAAACAAGGAACAGAAAATATACCTGAGTAATAAATAATACAAATAATTTTATCTACCCACTTAATTACGGAAAGTTTAAAGCTCCTGAGTTAAAACCCAGGAGAAGAAAAATGACACATTTCAAAACCTTCCGATCTATTTATATTAGTGGATCGTTAAACTATTCAACTACATTACTTATGAGTTGTATAGGCGCATTTCTCCAAAGTTGGTCTAGTCTATTAGCTGGCATCGTTAAGTACAAGACATCACCAGAGTTCAAAGTTGCAGTAAGCAAATCCCAACCATGGATTTCTTGACCGTTACTTTCTGTATACAAGGGTACAAAGTCAGCACTGTGAGCTGCGTCTTGAGTAACTTTGCCACAGAAAGGATGTCCTGGTGTAATTAAAGTAGCTAATGCTACCCATAAACTATCTGCCGTAATTCCATTGCCAAGAATTCTACCACCGATCGCTGCTGCAGCAAAAGCAGGAGCAGCTAATTCTGTGGGACTAAGTACAGACTCAAATTCAAATACTTGTTGGACCATTAAGGCTAGGTGCGGGTCTTGATTTCTCACGACCACTGGTATTTTCGGTACAAGACCTTTCGCACTCAGAGCAATTTCTAAATTAACAATATCATTACCAGTTACAGCTAATAGAGCTTCAGCTTTTTCAATATTGGCAACTTCTAAGGTTGTAGATAAACTAGCATCTCCCTCAATCACAGGAATTTTCATCGATCTGGCAGTATTGAGAAATCGACAGTTAGGATTACGTTCTATTATTACTACTTCATAACCACTAGCAACAAGTTGCTGGGCAATATGTAAACCAATTCCACCAAACCCACAAATAATATAATGATGGCGCAGAGGAATGCGAGCAGCATCCCAATATTCTTGGAAGCGAGTACCTAATACAAAGTCATTTAGGAGTGCATAGCAAATACCTACGATCGCTGTACCCACAAGCATCATTATGGAAGTAAATATTTTGATACTACCTGGTGCTTGTTCTGCTATTTTTTCATTTCCCCCTGCTCCTGTAATCATACCAACAGTAAAGTAGAGGGAATCAACAAAACTATTATTCAGATTAATACTAATATAAGTAATAGTACAAACTAAAACAGTTACTAAAAGAGCTAAATTAAGGATTACTGCTGATTTACTATGTCGCTGAAATTGTCTGAGTCTGGCAAATATTTTGAAGAAGTTGTGAATTAAACTTTGTCTGCGAGTTCGCACACTAGGTTTGCTGGCAATAATCAGGCGGTCTCCTACCCGTAACTGTCGCCCTTTTACTACTGCAGAGACTAGATCGATTGGATCTGCGACTGGTATATAGTAAATTAACATCACAGAACGATCGTCCCAAAGCGAAGCGATCTTACGACCTAACCAAGGATGATTCTGATCGATCAATTCTTCGTGCATTGGCCAGGTCTGATTGTATAGACGTAGCTGACCAATAGCATGATTACCCAAGGCTGCAAAAGCAAACACTGGAGCTGCTAAAGCTGACACACTCATGGTTGTGTGGTCAGTCAGGGTATGGTCTAAGCGATCGCCCAAACTGGTGTTAAATAGGCGATTTATAATCCGAATTTTAGGATTGAGAATCCTTGCTAACATTAAGACGGCCAAATTAACAGACTCATCTTTCCCTGCTAAAACCAGAGTATGGGCACTTTGAATGCCTGCTGCTAATAAAGTAGATGCTGAACGAAAGTTGCCGACGATAATTTCTGAACCCTCTCCACGGAGTGGGCGGTCACTTATGCCAACAACTGTTGCACCCTGCTGTCTTAATAGACGAAATATTTTGTAGCCGGTACGACCCAAGCCACAGACTATTATTCTTGGTTTCATGGATCAGGAAAGTTATTAAAGTAATGTTAAGAAGTCGTCTTTTACCTTGTACTGTAAACTATCATTTATTATTTACACTGAAAAAAATGTAGCTTACAACACTATTTCGGCTGAATAGTTGTCTTGATTTTTGCCAATAACTCTGCTTTTTAATTAATTTTTATTAATCTTTTACATAATTCTTAATATTTATTAATTGTATTTATTAAAAATTAAATTTGGACTAATATTATAGTTACTTAATTAAGATTCGCAGTATCTCAACTATTCTCTCAACTAACTATATGCTTTGTTTATATACTAACAAAAAACAAATAAATATGCAAAAGTAATATTTATTTTTCCGATAGCAAAAAAAAACATTTTAATTATATCGTTTTTAGTAAACTATCCGGTATAATTGTTTAAGATAATACAAAAAAATCTAACATACTATAAGTCTATATTCTGACTTACGGTGTAAAATTTATTGCTAAATCTCATATTTTTCTTTCTAGGAATTTACATGAATAAAGAGTTCAGTGTATTAATTATTAGTTTTAATCCAGAACTTACTAGCCAAGTAAAATAATTTCTGGATTCTATAAATCTAGATTCTGGTGAAATTGACAAATTAACAAGCAACAAGCTAAATAATAAAATTTTCCATCAATATAGTAGTTAAAAAATAATTAATACCAATTTCCTCAAGTATGGCTACACATCATATTTCAAGAATCAAACATATAATCTGGCAGGAGATAACCAGTGTAGCCTAAATTTATGAAATTGGTATAATTGTGCGTAAGTAGCAATCGCGAAGTGATATAGAGCACTGTGGCTCCCTCTTGCAACTCCGATCTCAACAAAAAATAAAAAGTTATAGCGTTTTTCAAATAGATAGACTACAGCGAGTACGCGCAACTCCAAAGTATCTTCCTACTCCATACTCCCTATCCCAAAATAGTTTTGTGGTTTACTTAAATGAATTATACTGTAATAACTGGAGAGTACAAAGTTCTTCTAAAAAATGATTTGCTTATCTGACTGAAAGTCTTACTGGAAAGGGCTTACAGCACCTACAGGTATGAATGGATAGTTTCTAAGCTTGAGTTGCTAAAAGCCTTAGCTAGCAATAGTTATTCAAAGAACTTCGCACTGTCTAGTGTAATAAGATAAGTCTTATATTTTTTGTAGAAGCAACAAAGAAAATTCTGTTAAACTCATTGATAGTAAACCATTATCGCAGTTTTCACAAAAGTAGACTAGGTGGTGGTGCATAGTAATGGTAAAGGAAGCAACGGGAGTGTGGGGAGATCGGGAGATAGGGAGATAGGGAGATGGGGAGATGGGGAGAAATTAAAAAATATATATCCTCACCATTACCATGCAGGACTACCGTAGACTACATAAATAGTAGTGAGTATGCGTAAAATTTGAGGACTCACAGAACTGAGAGCTTTGGTCTATATCAATGAAAACCTCTATAACAGGACTTACGCACCAGTACTCAAACAGGGTTTTTCAGTTGAGTAGACCCCTAAACTCATTGTTAGGAGTCAGTATAAAAATCCTTGTTACTCAAATAGTTGCTGAATTAAAGATGAGCGCGATAATTAGGGTGTCTTTACCTGTGGTCTATCAAGCATGAAAACTGCTATAAACTTGGTTATGCACCTACTAGATGTCTTTTGTTTAAACCAAGGATTTTTCCAAGCAACCAGGTTTCGCAGTAGTCTTATCCAAGCAATTTTAGCTCGTCAACAGCAACACGAGACCCAAGTCTAAATCACAAATATTATAGTCATTAGCACCGAAGCGTATTAACCCGATCGCTTTTTTTCCCATCTGGAGATTTCAAGGTTGCTTTATATACTCTACTGTAATTAACATGAAAAAAGCTATAATTATGGATATATTCCTATGCTCAAAATTAAAGATATTAGCGAACAAGGACTTTTAAAAAGATTACACCGTTTTTGCCCAGACGATATTATCGGGGATGATGCTGCTATTTTGCCAACTCAACCCAACAAATCATTAGTAGTAACAACTGATACACTTGTCGATGGAATACATTTTAGCGATCGCACAACCTCCCCCGAAGATGTAGGTTGGCGCAGTGCTGCTGCTAACTTATCCGATTTGGCAGCAATGGGAGCATCTCCCATTGGGATTACGATCGCTCTTGGTTTAACTGGTGATACACCCGTTACTTGGGTTGAACAACTCTACAAAGGTATTTCTGAATGCTTACAGCCATACAATACCCCTATAGTTGGTGGAGATATTGTGCGATCGCCAGTCTCTACCATCTCAATTACTGCTTTCGGACAAGTTGACCCTTCTTTTACTATTCTTCGTTCCACTTGTCAACCCCAAAATGTGATAGTGGCCACTGGATTTCATGGAGCATCAAGAGCTGGGTTAGAACTATTACTTGCTCCAGAACTAGGTGAATCTCTCACAGAAGCAGAACGCTCTAGCCTAATTTTGGCTCACCAACGTCCCAAACCAAGGTTTGACATTTTAACAATTTTATGGGAATGCTTATCTTTAAGTAGTTTTAGTGGTGCAGAGGATAGCAAAAACCCTATATTGCTAGGAGGAATGGATAGTAGTGATGGCCTAGCAGATGCAATTATTCAAATTTGTCAAGCATCTCAAATAGGGGCCAGAATTGAACGAAATCAAATTCCCATTCCCCCTTGTTTGACTAAATTTGTCTCATCTGAACAAGCATTAAACTGGGCACTATATGGAGGAGAAGATTTCGAGCTAGTTTTATGTCTGCCACTATTTTATGGCCAAAAATTAGTAAAAAAAATTGGAGTCGGTGCAGCCATAGTGGGTACAACCACAGACGACACCGACATCTTATTAATAGATAGCCAAGGAATCTACCCAAACGAGCAACTTACACTTAGCCAAGGATTTCAACATTTTTGAAAAAGTTATTTATTATGATGTTCTCCTGGGTTAACCGCAGACCTGATAATGGCTACCTTCTTCATGTGTCGAAAGCCATGATAGGAGCGCAACGCTTTTTTAAAAGTAGTTGGGCAAAATTAATTTTGCCTAGGTAGTCATATTACAAGCTTGGTATTGATTGGCATTTATCCCCACCTAAAAATTTTGAATTTTAGGTGAAGACTTCTGCCAAGATTCTGTTAAAAGTCAGAAAATCAAAACTCAAAAACACTACGCAGCCCACTTCTGTGCTACAACTTCAGCCAAATCTACAACACGCTGACTGTAACCCCACTCATTATCATACCAAGCAATAACTTTTACCATATCGCCATCCATAACCATTGTCAGACTAGCATCAACAATTGAAGAACAATCATGGCCACGATAGTCAATAGAAACCAAAGGTAAATCACTATATTCAATGATTCCCTTCATTGGTCCATTAGCAGCAGCCTCTATAACTTCATTTACCTGTTCAGTAAAGGTATTTTTCTCAACTTGAGCTACTAAGTCTACAACAGAAACGTTAGGAGTAGGAACACGCATTGCTATACCATTTAACTTACCTTTCATTTCTGGAATTACTAGAGCCACTGCTTTAGCTGCACCTGTAGAAGTTGGCACAATATTTACTGCTGCGGCTCTGGCCCGTCGTAGATCTCTGTGGCTAGCATCCAAAATACGTTGGTCACCAGTATAACTATGAGTTGTGGTCATTGTACCTTTAATAATGCCAAAGTTGTCATGTATAACCTTGACAACAGGAGCTAGGCAGTTGGTTGTGCAGCTAGCATTACTGATAACATTGTAATCTTCATGCTTATAATCCTCGTGATTAACACCCACCACAAAAGTACCAATTTGTCCACCCTTACCAGGAGCAGTAATTAAAACCTTTTTAGCTCCAGCCTGTAAATGCTTTGAAGCTCCTTCCTCAGTTACAAATACACCTGTAGACTCAATAATTAAGTCAATACCCCAGTCTGCCCATGGTAAATTTAAAGGATTACGGTCAGAAACACATTTAATTGTTTTGCCATTGACTGTAATGGAATTTTCATCCGTAGTAATATCTACACCTTTTAAAGTACCCAACATTGAATCGTACCTTAGTAGATGGGCATTGGTTTTAGGGTCGGAAGTATCGTTGATAGCTACAAGATCGAGTTGGCTATCTGTACGAGTGAGCAAGCAACGTAAAAAATTCCGTCCAATCCGTCCAAAACCATTTATGGCAACTCTAATCACTTTTTTACCTCCTAACAAAAGCTTGTAAAATTTCAATTTTTAGACAGTTCTACATACTGATAAAAAAGGTTTCAGTATGGGTTTTTCGGTAAATCTATCCATTTAAGTTGATAGATTCCGAGTGAATCTATCAAGTCCCCGTGCTGCCCCACGGCTTACTTATTGATAGTTTCAGATATTTATTTCAGATTTAAACTCTGCCATGGCTTGATTCCACATCCTTTACTTTTAAAGAAGTGATATGAATTTCAGCCAGGAGAGCTTAAAAGAAAATTAACCTTGAGGATTATCATACAGCAAAATGGTAATTTGATAATTTTTTTGTAGGTTAATTACGATCCCAAGTAATTTATTAAGTCAAATATCAAAATGATTTTTAAGTCAACTCAATAAAAATCATACGAAGCGTCATAAAGTTACAGTTTGAAGTTGTAGAAACGTCCCATGAAACCTCCCTACAACTTCAACCAATGTCCTCGATTTTAACAATCAGATGTTGCTCAAGTTAAGTCAGAAGTAGGGATTTTTCATCCTACTACATTTTTCAATTGTCTGTTGTCTAACTACTAACCTTGAATGATAATTTTTTTGGTCTGATTAGTTACGATAAATATTTGTTCTTTTAGAAAAAAAT
This sequence comes from Dapis brunnea BLCC-M229, assembly GCF_050015995.1. NCBI lineage: Bacteria > Bacillati > Cyanobacteriota > Cyanophyceae > Oscillatoriales > Microcoleaceae > Dapis > Dapis brunnea. The sequence goes on from NZ_JBNHEP010000205.1 coordinate 12,629, forward strand.
CCTGATGATTAATCCTCGATCTGTTTTTGAGATATGTCCGGAAAGATACTGGCCAGTAGGTAAATATTTGATATAAAACAAATTAATCACGAGAGATAGAGACTATTGACGAAGCTAACCAGTGTTTTTCCTAAATTACTGCTAAACTCTATCTAAAAAAAAAAATTCCTGGTATGATGTCGCGTGTTAAGGACGCGGTGTGGTGTGTAAGGAGCAATTAATGAGTAAATATGTTGATTTAAGTGGTAAGCCATTTCATTTTATTGGTATTGGCGGCATCGGAATGTCTGCTCTTGCTTACATTTTAGCTAAACGCAAGTTACCTATTTATGGCTCGGATCTCAAATCTAGCCACATAACAAAGCGCTTAGAAGCAATAGGAGCACATATATTTTGGCATCAAGAAGCCAAAAATTTAGAGTTATTTCAACAAACTATTGAAGAACAAAATTTACCTTTGTCAAACAATTCTAAGTTAAATTTATCCCCTACTGATCTCCGTGTAAATACAGGAGCAGTAATGATAAAAAAACACAATGTTGAAGTGGGAAATAACCAAGCAATTTCTCGACTCCCACAAGTAGTTTGTTCAACAGCAATTAATACAACAAACTCTGAATATAAAGCCGCCGTTGAACTTGAATGTCCAATATTCCACCGCTCGGATTTATTGGCGGCTCTAATTCAGGATTATCAAAGCATAGCTGTAGCTGGAACTCATGGCAAAACTACAACTAGCAGTTTAATTGGGTTTATGCTTCTAGAGGCTGGTTTAGACCCCACCATTGTTATTGGTGGAGAAGTAGACGCCTGGGAAGGTAACGCTCGTTTAGGTAAAAGTCCTTATCTGGTGGCAGAAGCAGATGAGTCAGATGGCTCTTTAGTTAAATTATCTGCCTACATTGGTGTAATCACTAATATTGAGTTAGACCATCCAGACCATTATGAAAGTTTAGAACAAGTTGTCGAAACCTTCCAAGTATTTAAAGGAAACTGTCAGAGTCTAGTGGGTTGTATTGACTGCTCTAATGTTAAAGATAAACTTCAGCCAACCATTAGTTACAGTATTAACCCCGAAAGTGAAGCTGACTATACAGTAGATTGTGTAGATTATCAATCTAATCTTACCTTGGCTCGTGTTTGGGAACGAGGCCAACCTTTGGGACAATTAGAATTGGGGTTATTGGGTAAACATAACTTAAGTAATGCTTTGGCTGCTGTGGCAGTAGGTAGGTTATTAGGTCTAGAATTTACAGCTATTGCTGCAGCGATCGCTAAATTTGAAGGTGCTCATCGTCGGTTTGAAAATCGGGGAGAATATAACGGTATTGTATTTATTGATGACTATGCTCATCATCCTAGTGAAATTAATGCTACTCTGGCTGCAGCTCGCTTACGGAAAAGTCAGGAATTAACTCCAAAGTCTCATATATCGACCACAAATTTACCCCCCATCAAACAAAATAACTTATTGCCAATTGAAAGAGTTATTGCTATATTCCAACCTCATCGTTATAGTCGTACTCAGACTTTTATTTCAGAGTTTGCTAAGTCATTTAATGATGCTGACATGGTGATTGTTACTGATATTTACAGTGCCGGAGAATCATCTGATGGTCAAATTGATGGCCAACAAGTAGCTGAAGCAATTTCTAGTTACCATCAACAGGTTTATTATCAACCATCTTTAGAGTCAGTGAGTAAATTTTTGCATGAAATTCTACAACCAGGGGATATGGCAATATTTCTTAGTGCTGGTAATCTAAATCAGATTATCCCAGAACTCATGGCATATTATCAACAACCTCAGTATCAGGTCCAGGTCGCATCTAGTGAAATAGCTTAATGAAGAATATTAAGTTGAGTTAAATAATACCAATTTGATCAAATAATGTTAAAGGCTAAAGGCTCATTGCAGAAATAGGAAGCCGTAATAGTAATAATTCCTGATACGCACCTGTGGTATATGACTTATAGTTCCCATCGGTCATCCTGCTAGTTGGCTACCAAATATGTAGGAAATATTTATTCAATTGGTATAACTCTAAAACCGACCCCTTTAAATTACCATAATTCAAGTTATTAGTTATGACCATGACTCTCTCTTATCACATAGCTAGTTCAGATCAAAGGCCAAAGTATAAACCAATCCCGTTATTAGGAACAGATTGTGTAATTAAGTCTAATGTTCCTCTGGCTCCTCTAACTTCTTTCCGAGTCGGAGGGCCTGCTCAATGGTATGTTACACCAAAAAGATTAGATCACTTACAAGCAAGTTTTCAGTTTGCTCACTCTGAAGGACTAGCAATAACTCTGCTAGGAGCTGGATCTAATATGCTAGTCAGCGATAGTGGTTTATCTGGATTAGTTATTGGCAGTCGCCATCTCCGACAGATCAACTTTGAACAAGAAACAGGTCTTCTGACTGTAGGTGCTGGTGAATCATTACCACGTCTTGCTTGGAAGGCAGCAAAAATGGGCTGGCAAGGTTTGGAGTGGGCTGTTGGTATCCCTGGCACTGTTGGTGGTGCTGTGGTAATGAATGCCGGGGCACAAGGTAAATGTATGGCTGATATATTGGTGAATGCCCATGTTATGTTGCCTAATGGTCAGATAGATATTTTGTCTGCTCAAGATTTAGAATACAGTTATCGCTATTCTAAGCTACAAGGTAAATCTATTTTTGTGGCTCAAGCTACTTTTCAGTTACAACCAGGAGAAAAGCCTGCTCTGCTAACAGCTATAACTTCTGAAAATTTTCACAAGAGAAGAACTACTCAACCTTATCACTTACCTAGTTGTGGTAGTGTTTTTCGGAATCCTGGACCAAAATCAGCAGGCTGGTTAATTGAAAACACTGGACTTAAGGGTTATCAAATAGGTATGGCCCAAGTTGCTCACCGCCATGCCAATTTTATTCTGAACTGTGGGGGAGCTAAAGCTAACGAGATTTTACAACTGATTTATCATGTTCAAGAACAGGTGGAAAAGCAGTGGTCGTTGTTATTAAAACCAGAAGTAAAAGTTATGGGAGATTTTTCAGAAGTAGTAACTTGATAATACCAATAAACTATAATTTGTGTTTGATAGTAGTTGCATTGGTTTAGGGGTACAAATCAAGTATAGAAAATGAATAAATTATTGTTGGAAATATGATTTTTATGCTAATCAATCAGATTCCTAACAACAAATTAATTTATATTTCTTTTTTATAATAGTACCTGAAATTAGTCGGATTTTCAGATTCCCCACCTTCTGGAACCATTAATTACTAGACTTAAGGCAGTTGAGCAACAATAAAGAGCTTTTGATTAAGATTATTAATGAATTGTCTGAGGAAATCTTGAATAAATTAGGAAAATAAATGTCAATTTATTCATGATAATCAAGTGCTAAAAATTTATATGTTATGTAGTGTTATGATTTTTATGATAGATGCTATGATGCTATAGCTGCGTAGATTAGCTTTTTAATCAGCTCCTACTAAAGCACAAAATAAAATTAGATTCTGTATCAGTGATTGAGAATCTATAATGGCAACAAACAAATACCAAATAAGACTTACCATAGAAGAGTAATTATGTCACAAGGAAAAGGTTTCTTCGGCGGCGGCTTAGGTAAAATGAAAGAACTAACTGAAGCTTTTAAAAAAGCTCAACAAGTTCAAGAAGGAGCTAAACAACTTCAAGAAGAACTCGATCAATTAGAAGTTGAAGGGGTAGCAGGTGGTGGCTTAGTAAAGGTTTTTTTGAGTGGAAACCAAGAGCCAAGGCGAGTAGAAATTTCACCAGATGCGCTGGGGGAAGGGGCAGAGGTAATTTCTGAACTGGTTACAGCAGCAATGCTAGATGCTTATACTAAGTCTACTGCTACTATGCGTGAACGTATGGAGGATTTGACAGGTGGTTTAAATATACCAGGGTTATCGTAGTTTAAATAGTAATAATGGCTAGGAAAGGTTTTAAGTTAAGTAGCTACTAAATATAATAGCAGATTAACTGAGAAACTGTATCCTAGTCTTTTGAATTTCTGAAAAATTTCTAATTTCTAATTTAGAACTAAAAAATGGTTAATTTATTAATTTAATAATTCTGCATTCTAAATTAAATTAATTTAATAATTCTACATTCTATATTCTGGATTCTATATTCTGGATTCCATATTCTCAATTAATTTATGCCTTATAAACTATTATTTGTTTGCCTTGGTAATATCTGTCGTTCTCCCTCGGCAGAGAATATTATGAATCATCTGATAGAAAAAGCTAATTTGGGCGACCGCATAGTTTGTGATTCTGCTGGTACTGGGGGCTATCATATAGGTAGCCCTCCTGATTCTAGAATGACTTATGCAGCTAAAATGAGAGGTATTAATCTGAAAGGTTCAGCCCGTAAATTTCAAGTAGAAGACTTTAATAATTTTGATTTAATTCTCACAATGGATAAGGAAAATTATCGGGATGTACTTCGCTTAGACAGTGGTAATAAATATGGGGATAAAGTCAAGTTAATGTGTGACTTTTGTAGATATTTTGATATTAAGGAAGTACCCGATCCTTACTATGGTGGTTCAGATGGATTTGATTATGTTATTGAGATACTTTTAGATGCTTGTGAAGGACTATTAGATTATTTGATAAATGAAAATAAAATAGTAGTTGGCGATCGCTGAATTTCAGATTACTTTCCTGAAAAGATTATTAATTAGGGCTTGCTGAATAACAAATGATGTATCATTAGTTTAAGTAGTGCTAAACCTGGAAAAAAGTAGCAAAAAATACTAACTAAATTAATGTTCACTCCTTGTTGGGATTTTTATTCGCCTAACTGGGAAAAATGCAGAAAATTTAACACCTAAAACTATTCCTTATTCCCTTTAATTAAAATTAATTAGCAAAGTAATTTTCCATAGTAAAACGAACTAACTCAGCTCGATTGTTAGTATCAGTTTTTCTCAATAAACTACTCACATATTTTTCAATAGTCCTCGGACTTAAATGTAGGCGATCACCAATTTGAACATTAGAAAGACCATTAAGCAAGAGACTCAAAACTTCCTGTTCTCTGGGTGTCAAATTAATCTGAGAATTTATGATAATTGACTGAGATACTGTTTCTGAATAATCTGATTTTGATAGCTTTTCTGTTACCAAAGATTGACTATTAGTAGGTAAAGAATTAGGCCCGGGTGAAGCTTGGGCGATCAGAGCATATCGATCTAATAAAGAGCGGACTACTGCTCCTAACTCTACTAATTCAAAAGGCTTTGGTAAATAAATATCACACCCCAATTGATAACCTTTCACTCTGTCCTGTGTACTTGTATGAGCAGTTAGAAAAATCACAGGTAAGAGACGAAAACTTGGACGTGCCCGAACTCGTCTTACCAGTTCATAGCCGTCCATTTTTGGCATAGCAATATCAGTAATAATCAGATGGGGCTGAGATTTTTCAACTAAATCTAAAGCTTGTTGACCATTTTCAGCTTTGATTACCAAGTAGCCAGATATTTCCAGGTAATCACTAAGACATAAGCGAGTTCCCAAGTCATCATCAACAACAAGAATTGTTAAGGGCATTGTTTGATCTAAAAACCTTCTTTAGTTTGGAAATTCGTCAGCTTTAGCTAGGGGATAAAAAACGACGGGTGAAATTTCTGTCGTCTCCTCATGGCGGGGGTATGATAGCCCTTGTACTGAACTTACCCAAATTGAGGTTTGAATCTTGCAGACAAACTTCCTGCTTCACTGAAGAGCAAAATCTCCTTGGTTGTCACCTGATATTCTCCACAGACTTAAAATCAGTGGGAACTCTACCGACTCTTTGTAGGGTAAAATAAGCTTAAGTATATACCATCATAAATTTTAAAAAAAAGTTCACTTTAAGTATATTTAGGTAATATTTAAGCTTATGTTCTTAACGATACTATGAATGCTAATATTTGTTAACAATGCACAGTAGAACGTTATCTACTGAGGGGTATATCTACTGTGTCTACAAGAAAATCTTGTAAACGCTTTTACTACTGATGTTGGCTTGGTTGTCGGCAGTTGTAGAGGATAACATTGCTTGACCAGGCTAGCGGTGACTTATCAGGATAGCGGTCACAAGGGTGGTCTGGTTTTGCACCCCTAACTACTCTTTTTATCAGATTATAGCATAATTAGTAGCTTTGGAACGTAAACTATTAATCTCCTACCCCTAATGCTCAATGCTGAGAGACAAATGTATTATCTACTATTACTTATAGCTTACGGCTAAACTAGCTGGTTGTCCAAGATTTCCATGGAAAACAATACCTCGCTGATTAGCTGCCAAATGACGCAAAATCTTGTATATGGTTTCTATTTTATCAGCAGCTCCTACTTTTTGAGCTAATTCTTCTAAAGATAGAGGAGATCCCTCCTGCTTGAGGATATTTATTACCTGTTGTTGTAATTCTAGCACTGTCGCTGCGGCTTTTTTACCAGCTTCTACTCCTGGTTGGTGATACGCATTAATATTAACTAGAGAGCCATAAAAACCAACTGCCCTCTCATAAAGGGCAATTAATGCTCCTACATTATAAGAATTAACTTTAGGAATAGTAACTGTAATAGAATCTCGCTGATTTTCATAGAGTGCTTGTCTAGTACCTTGAAGAAAACCAGATAAGTAGTCTCCAGAAGTTACCCCTGCTTCTACTTCTGGAGAAGTACCTTGACGATCTTCGAGAACTTCGATAAAAGTGACAAAGAAATTAGATACACCGTCTCGCAACTGTTGTACGTATGCGTGTTGGTCTGTAGAACCTTTATTACCGTAGACTGCAATACCTTGGTTGACTACCTTGCCGTCTAGGTCTTTTTCTTTACCTAAAGATTCCATAACTAACTGCTGTAAATAGCGACTGAATAGTAGTAGACTATCTTTGTATGGTAAAACTACCATATCTTTTTCCCCATGACCTTTACCTACGGCATACCAACTCAAGGCTAATAAAGCAGAGGGGTTGCCTTTGATTTCATGTTTGCGAGTAACTGCATCCATTTCTTTTGCCCCAGCAAGCATTGCCCGGATATCAATTCCTTGCAGTGCTGCGGGTAGCAAACCAACTGAGGAGAGTTCGGAAGTACGTCCACCTACCCAGTCTGCCATTGGGATAACATCTATCCATCCTTCAGATTTAGCAATTTTTCCTAGTTTACTATTAGGGGTGGTGGTGGCGACGGCTTGAGTAGAAAAGTCTAAGTTTTGAGATGCAAAGGCTGCTTTAACTTCCATCATACCATTGCGAGGTTCTGGCGTACCTCCAGATTTGGAGATGACTATAACTAGGGTGCTATTGAGGCGATCTCTGAGTTTGTGGAGTACCCGGTCTATACCTGCTGGATCTGTGTTGTCAATGAAGTGTATTTCCATTGGTGGGTCATCAAGACCAAGAGCTTCGGCGACAAATTGGGGGCCTAAAGCTGAACCACCGATGCCAATGGACAGAATATCTGTAAATTTGGGAGCATTAGAAGGTTTAATTTCTCCGCTATGGACTTTCTTGGCAAAATTTTCAATTTGCTCCAGAGTTTGGACAATTTCTTGTTTAATTTCGGGGGTAGGAGCAATATCAGCGTCTCTGAGCCAATAGTGGCCAACCATTCGGTTTTCGTCTGGGTTGGCGATCGCACCTTTTTCTAAAGCTTCCATATCTTGGAAGGCTTTTTCAAGTTTAGGCTTCATTGTCTCAACAAAAGAGTCGTCAAATTTAATGCGACTTATGTCAACGTAAAATCCTAATCCTTCGTGGTAGTAAAGCCAGTCAATATAGCGTTCCCAGAGTTCTTTTGATTCCATAAAAATTAGTGTATTTAGTATTTTTGCTGGTTTGCCATCTGTAGTTTAGAAGACTAGATTTCTGGCTTTGGTAAAATACGGATAAATTTAACAATTTGACCTGTTACTTCTATACCTATCAGATAATTGTCCACAGTAAATCTGTAGAAAATACCACTGGTTCCAAGTTGTCTTAGTTCTGGCAATTCTTGTAAGTAATTTATTTGGCTGAATTTGATAAAAACAAAATCATATACTTGTTGGTAGGCAAGAGATTCTATTAATTTAAGGTCTTCGATAAAAGACCGAGCATAACGGACTTCTAGACTCATTTTAGTTATCAGTTATCAGTTATCAGTTATCAGTTATCAGTATCTCAGGCTAAAGCTGGAGGATTGAAAAACTGAATTTTACTTTTTTCATCCCCTAGAAAAGGGAGGCTTGATACCCTATCTTTTGGTAACAAAAATATTGTTTTTTTATAGTTTTTCTATTCTAGTTTAATAAATAATGTTTGTTTTTATTTTAAGTATCTTCTTTATCAAAGGCTAATATTTGCAATGCTTCTTCTTTAGTGAATATATCTCCTGGTTTGTGACTTGTTTTAGATTTTTGAATAGCTATCATCATGAAGCTGTCATAATGAAGTGTTTGTAAATATTCCCAAGCTTTTTCTAATTCTATATCAGACATTTTTTCAATTAAAGAATACATCTTAATCTTGAGAAGACCGATAGTCTTTGATTTCACTTTATGTTTCTCCTCTATTTATTCATTATGTTACAGCAGTTTCCTGCTTGATGAAGTACATATATTCATGGTTTTAGGGAGTAGAAAGTAGGGAAGATGGGGAGTAGGATCGGGAATAAGCAAAAAATATTTACTCTGCCAGTTGTAGCACATTAATCACTGAATCTGCTGTATATGTTACTAACAAATTAAATTTTTTCTGGATGCCAATTTGCTTTAATTACTAAAGTTTCATTGAAAGCGGGGATCGAAATGATGTTTCTTTTTTTGGTTCCAGTTGTGACAGAGGGTTTGTAGATTAGTAAGATCATTAGTAACGCTTCTAGCGAGGGGGATAATATGGTCTATATTAAGTTCTGTTTGTGTTGAATTTTTACCACAACTTTGACAGTGGTAGTTGTCTCGCTCAAATACATATTTTTTAACTGCTAAGGGAATTTTTATTCATAATGTTTTGTTCATAATTAATCTCCAAGAAAATTACTGAATTTAAATAATTTGATTATAGGGTTTATCAGTAACCATGAGGTACACTTATTTTTTTCTTTCCTGTTCCCTGTTTAAAACCTAGATTTTTTTACTTGACCAGGATGAGAATTGCTATATATAACTAATTAATCAATTATCACAATGTTCAATAATTAATAATTACCTCTTCTGATAACGGATAGGATTGGCTAAAAGGATTTTTTTCTTCTCTTGGTCGATTGGATATAGTTAGGTAACCCATCCATCCCATCCTATTGTCTTGGCTTGTCAATCTAAATTGACGGAGTTTGCTATGGCTGAAATTTGAGATTGAATGGATTTGAAAAAAT
>NZ_JBNHEP010000206.1:0-24731 GCF_050015995.1 Dapis brunnea BLCC-M229
CCAGTTAGCTCCTGATTAGGGAGCGATATCAAAGAGTGACAACACACAATGAAAGGTTGTGACAATCAGCAAATAGAATGAATAATAATTGTCAGTCAATCGCCCATTTTTATAGTCATAGCATAGATTTCGGAGCTTGGCACTAGCAATTATTAGGGGCAGAGCCAATAATGAGATCACGCTTCAATGATTGACTTAATAATCAATTTTAAGTGTGGATAGAGAACGGAGTTTTGATCACCGTGAAAGAGATCGGAGTGAACTACTAGATTCGCGGATAATATTCGCGAATCTATCTATTTTATTAAGTTCATCAACAGTATCGCGAAGCTCACCCACACCACCACTAATAATGATTATCCCGTATCACAAAATCAGTCAATTTTTCACCCTTGCTTATATGCTTTAAAGCCTTATCCCACAATAGCTTTGAGTCGCTTGTCACCCCGTGAGCCCAATCTGCCTAAATATAGCAATGAGCGCTCAGGTATTTACAAGGCCCAGCTCAAAGTGCATTCTAGAAAAGGCCTACAAAAAATAATGTGTAAATATGCCAGCGCACATTGCTATATAGAAAAAAAGGAGGTTTAGCTGTTGTAACTTATCCCAGACAAGGATTAAAATTAACTGGCAACCAGATTAGAATTTTTTTAGGCAGAAGGGTTAAACAATGGTTTGGGATTGATAGTTTTTATTTGTATAAGCCATCAAACTTAAGTTTTAATAATATCAAAGAGCTAAGAATACTGCCAAGGAATCAATGCTTTTATGCTGAATTTGTTTATGAGACTGAGCATCAAAAAGTTGAGTTAAATCAAGAAAATGTACTAGGACTAGACCCTGGACTAAACAATTGGCTAACGGCGGTTTCTAACGTTGGTACTAGCTTTATAATTGATGGAAAACACCTCAAATCCGTTAATCGTTGGTATAATAAACAGATTTCAACCCTGAAAGAGGGGAACGCTCAAGGGTTTTGGTCAAAAAGGTTAGCTAAGATCACAGAGAAACGGAACCGAAAAATGAGAGATGCTGTTAACAAAGCAGCTAAAATTGTTATTAATCACTGTCTTGATAATAATATTGGGGTAATTGTTTTTGGGTGGAATAAAGAGCAAAAGAAAGAAAGTAATTTAGGCAATAAAACCAATCAATCTTTTGTCTCAATTCCGACAGCTAAACTTAAAATCCGTATTGCTCAATTATGTCAACAATACGGGATTAGGTTTATAAAAACGGAGGAAAGTTATACTTCAAAAGCTTCTTTTTTAGATAATTATCTGCTACCTATTTTCGGTGCAAAACCCCAGGGGTGGCAACCATCTGGAAAGCGGACAAAAAGAGGTTTATATCGAACCGCTAATAATCAATATAATATATTAATGCTGATGCCAATGGTGCTGCCAATATAATTCGCAAAGTAATCACAACACTTAATTTTGATTTAAGTCAAGTGCATAGGGGCGTTTTGACTCGTCCCCAGAAGCTTAAATTCTGGTCAGCTAAAAAGACGTGAAGGAACGTGGTTTTAACCCGTTGCGTAGCATCCTTTTAGAATCCTTTCGGCTTTAGCCAAAGGAGAAGTCAAATTAAACCTGCTATATACCTTATACCTTATTGCCTATCTTTTAATAATTTCTTCTGGTTGAAATTGATGATTATCGTCAAGAGACCAACTGAGAAAGTCAATAGTTTTGCCTTGTTTAACAGAAAGGATAATATAGGAATATTCTGGCCAGGCGTAGGTACGGTCAAATTCAGAGGGTATGGCTGGATGGTCTGGGTGAGAATGATAAATGCCAATGATGGAGAGATGGCGTTCTCTTGCAGATTTCATTGCTTTGAGCATTAGTTCTGGGGATATGGCATATCTTTTTTCTTCTGTAAATTCTGTTTGTTCCGGCCAATATTCACCTGCTTCTGTTTGCCAGGCGTTTTCAGCAGGCCAGACTTCGATGACTGTTTTTGTCTGTTGGTTTTGCTGACCTAATAGTAAGCCACAACATTCATTTGGGTAGGATGTTTCTCCATGGGTGGAAATTTTTTGGAAGTGGGAGGAAGGGAGTATTAGGGGCATTTGTTTTCAGTAGGTTCTACTTTTAAAATCATGTCACACTTTTTTGTTGCTGTATCTAAATTTATGAGATAGCATTTAGAGATAATATGTACTGTAAAATTATCTAAACCTCTTGAGGCTTCAATGTGAGTTCATTTTAGAGAAAGAATAGGTCTTGATGCCCGTGAATCAAATTAATTCATATATGGTCAAAACGAAGGATGAAAATCAAGAAGATGAAGAGGAAAAAAAACAACAAAATCAAAGGAAGTAAAAAATCAAGGTAAATTAATAATAGATGCGACCTGCGCACCTGCTGATATCAGCTATCCCACAGACATAAATTTATTAAATCAAGCCAGAATTTTGACACAAAAAATTATAGATATCCTTGATGAACCTATAAAAGGAGAGTTTAACAAAAAACCAATTACTCACCGCCAAACAGGGAGAAAAGAATATCTAAAAGTAGCAAAAAAAAGACGACCTACCTGTAAAGAAATCAGGAAAGCCCTGAAAAAACAACTGAAATACGTCTCGAAAAATTTAGCTAGCATAGAGCTTCTAATAGAGAAAGGGGCGAGTCTAGAAAGTTTGAGTAAAAAACAGTATAAAATGCTGTTAGTAGTGAGTGAAGTTTATCGTCAGCAACAATGGATGTGGTCAAACAAAAAACATCGAATAGATGACCGTATAGTAAGTTTAAATCAACCTCATGTGCGTCCAATAGTTATAGAAAAAGCAGGAATTAATACAGAATTTGGAGCTAAACTTTCTGCAAGTTGTATAGATGGATATGTATTTTTACATCGAATAAGTTGGAATAACTATAATGAATCAGGAGACTTAAAATCTCAAGTAAAGCATTTAAAAACTACACAGGTAATTATCCAGAGTCGGTTCATGTAGAGCAAATTTACCGAACAGCTCGAAAATCGAAAATTATGTACTGAAAGAGGAATTAGAATGAGCGGTCCTCCCGTGGGTTGACCACAAAAAAATATTCAGAAAAAAAAGAAGAAACAAGCTCAGGAGCGATGAAAGATTACGGAACTATATTGAGGGTAAATTTGGTCAAGCAAAAAGAGGATTTAGCTTACAGAAAGTAATGACCAAACTTTCGGAAACTTCCAAAACTGCGATCGCGCAGCGGAACGGAGTTCTATCGCAATTACTTTCTTAGTAATCAACCTTTCCACCCTCTTAAAAGAGGCTTTTTCTCTTTTTTTGTACTTTTTTGCAGAAAAAACTGTTTTTGCGGTGTGTTTAATAATTTCAAATTATGCTTAAATGAATGATTATAATAAAAAATTATCATCAACTTTTTTTGAATAACAAATCAACCGTTTTCATAATTTTTCAGCAAACTCTAATTATGAATTTATTAACTTGTCTGTCTTTATCTAATGTCAATGTCTTTTGATGGGAAAAATATATGGGCTAGATTTTGAACATTTAACTGTTTTAGTACGAGCAATAGAATATTTTCATTCAGCTTCATTAATACTTGATGATTTACCTACTCAAGATAATGCTTCTTTGAGAAGAGGTAAATTAGCTTTTCATAAAAAATATAGTCAAGCTGAGGCTCAAATAACTGTATTTTCATTAATTGCCAAAGGTTATGATGAGCGATGAGCTGGGAAATATTCTAACTGATGATAGTTCTAAGATAAAAATTATTCAATATGCCTCAAAAATTTGTAGTAATAATGGATTATGTTTAAGACAAATAAAATATTTAAAATGTAGAGATAGTCAGGAAGTTAGTCTTGACTATATAAAAGAAATAGCTTATCTAAAAACAGGTTTAGCTATTGAATTTGGCTTAGTTTAAGTATCAATATTGGGAAAGGATTCAGCAGAAAATATTGAAAAATTAAAACTCTTTAGCAAGTATATCGGTATAGCATATCAAATCAAAGATCACTTAAAGGATTCCCTGAATGTATCAGAGACAGGTAAAGATCAATTTTTAGATCAAACCAACAAAAAAAGTTCTTCATTTTTGTACCTACTTGAATCTGTAGAAGCTAAGAAACTTTTAGACTGTTACAAAAGTCTTGCAATTGATACATTGCTGAAAATTGATTTAGACTTCAGCACTCTTCAGGAATTTATTGAACTTTTCTTTGCTTTTACTGACATATAGGCTGTCCACTGAAACAACTACAACTGAATAATCAAAAATTCTTGCCAAACTAAATCCTTTGTAGTTTGATGGTAAATGATTATCCAGTTTATTATTTATATGCTCCGAAACAGTTATTGATTTAGACTTCAGCATCCGGTGGTGGTGCATAGTAATGGTAAAGGAAGCACCGGGAGTTTAGGGAGATGGGGAGATGGGGAGTGTCGGAGATGGGGGGATGGGGAGATGGGGAGTGCCGGAGAAATTAAAAAATATATATCCTCACCATTACCATGCAGGACTACCCAGCATCCTTCAGGAATTTATTAAACTTTAATTCTTGCCAAACTAAATTCTTTGTGGTTTGATGGTAAATTGTAATCAAGTTTATGCTTGATATATTCCGAAACAGTTTATGAAAGATACAAACACTGAAACTAAACCAGATAAAGTTGGTACAGCAGAAGCAGCTTTTCTTTTAAATATTTCTACCGCTCGACTAAGATTACTTCTTAGGCAAGGTCGTCTGAAAGGAGCAAAAAAAATCAAACGCTTCTGGGTAATTCCTTTAAATAGTCGAGGAATGCCAGAAATTACTCCTGGTCGTCGAGGTCCTCAAGGAACTTGGAATAAAGGATTTCGTACAGGTAATACTTTTATCCATGTACTGCGAAGAGAAATTGACCATAACCGAGACCACGGCACATCTGTTCCAGCCATTTCTGTCAAACAAGGAGACAGAAACGATCGCTGCCATGAAGTAGAAATTCTGGGAAACTGCAAAATTGTCTATCGACCTCATAAACCTAACAGAAGTCAAGCAGGTGGCGCTCGCCTGTGGATTGAGACAGAGCCTGATGTTGAAATTATTCGCAAATTTTTCCGAGATGTAGAACTCGAAGAAGATAAACCTCAAGGCTTTGGTTAACTTTGACTCTGATTTTTTAGCTTAACTGGATTTTTATCCGTATATATAGTGTTCGGTGTTGGTTTCTTTGATTTTTAGGCTGACATTGCAGATTGTTATGGAAATAATTCCGATATTTGTGGCAATGCTAACCATCCTCAAAATTATTTTTTGAGAGTACGTGAGCGCTCGCCTCTATCTGTAATATTTTCTCTAGCAATTTTTCTCCCCTAACCTCATGAATAATAAGTATATAGATGGGATGGCTACCTTTACCTAAAAATTTTCTGGGCTCAAAATTATTCTGGAGTTTTCTGTAATTCCGGTTTTCCTCTGCCATAATTGCTTCTTCTAGATATTGAGAGAATTTGAGGTTGTAAGTATCAAAAAAAACTCTAATCTGAGATTGCACCTAATCAGTAAAACCAAGCGACCTAACTAAAGACTTAGCCAAATAATAAACAACCGGAATAGATACAGCATTCCCGAATTGTTTCTTAGCAATATTCTCACGACTATGCGCTCTAAAACAACTAGGAAAACCTTGTAACTTCCCACAGTCTTTTGCAGTTATATATCTATACTTTTTCTTCCGATAAATTTCCTTGATAAATAAACACTTATACTCTTCTGGAGTTTCCCCATTAATAGAAACCGTAGCTATACAATCTTTTGTACCTGTAGCAGTTAAGGTCGGTACAATCTCAGAATGAGGTAAAAATATTCTGTATATGCCATTAATTCCTGATGAATTTTTAGAATTGACAAATTCATAACCCTGTTGCGCAACATAACGAATAATTTTCTTCTCCACCAAATTATTCAACTCTTGAATTTGCAAATTATCTATTAATTCAGACAAATCAGTAAAAGATAAAGGATTACCATCCTTAGTTCCGTATTTTTTTCTTCGTCTATTTTTCAGAATCGTCGAGCAAATCAGCTTTTCTCTTTTAGTTGTCTTGATGATATCCCAAGAGTGAATAGTTGTATGACCATTTCTCGTATCACAAAAAACAAAAAAATCATTCAACTCATTATTTTTCTGAAATCTATTTCTAGATACTGGTATTGTGCCATTAAACAAAATATCTGGCGATAATTTTACCTTTTGAATATCAAAATCACCCTGGAGACCATCAATAACTTGAAAAAGTTTAGCTTGAATTTTCAATGGTTCGGGAAAATCGAAACAATCTACATCTAAATCTTTCCTAATCCCGACAATAAAAACTCGTTCTCTATTTTG
Organism: Dapis brunnea BLCC-M229; assembly: GCF_050015995.1. Lineage (NCBI taxonomy): Bacteria > Bacillati > Cyanobacteriota > Cyanophyceae > Oscillatoriales > Microcoleaceae > Dapis > Dapis brunnea. The sequence continues at coordinate 6,344 of NZ_JBNHEP010000206.1, forward strand.
AGGCAATCCAAAATCCGCAGAATTCAGTAATTTGTAATAGACACGATAGCCAATATTTTTAAACTTCTGAATAATTAATTCAAACGATCTTTGATTAGCGGGACTAATCAACCCTCTAACATTTTCAAAGATAAAAGCTTCAGGTTGATTTTCCTCCACAACTCTCATGGTATCAAACCAAAGTTTTCCTCTAGAATCATCAAAACCCTGTAATTTTCCAGCCACAGACCAAGGTTGACAAGGAACTCCACCAACTATCAGATTTACTTGCCAAGGTAACTTAGAAATTTTGGTAATATCTCCCAAATATTTTTCATCATTATTTATATATCCAGTCAAAAAATTTTGCTGATAAACCTTAAGAGAATCCGAGTCAATTTCCGAATATCCTAAACATTTGCCTCCCAATTTTTCTAGAGGAATTCTAAATCCACCAATACCCGCAAATAAATCTATAAAAGTGAACCGATGCTCATATATTTGTAAATTAATAGGTTTCTCCAGATTAAAAAAGCTTAATTGGGTTGGGGAATTAATAAGCTGAACAGACATGAGTCAATTTTTCTGATTATTACTAGGATTAGCATTTTGACATCTTCTCCAGTTAAATCAAAGATTATAACGGGAGATTCCCAAACCTCACGATTTAGGGTTACTGCTTGAGTGGCACTTATCTAGATTGTTTCCAACCCCTCGTTTCCTGCATACCCAAGCCAAGATATTTAAAAACTGACCGAATCCTGCATCTAAAGTATGCTTGCTTAACATTTCTTTGGCCCAGGTTCTCAAGTCTAGGTCTTCAACGAATATCATTCCTGCTTGGTCGCATAAATGATGAGCGAGCTTAAAGTGAAAGTCTTTTCGGGTGTCTGAGATTTTTTGATGAAGTCTCGATATCTTCTGGTTAAGTTTATATCGATTTGCTGAACTGGATGATTTTAACTTTAATCTACGTTGCAGTAATTTCAACTTGCTGTGTAGTTTGGTTAAAAACTTTGGACGTTCAATCAATTCACCATCAGAAGTTGCTAAGAACTTATCAAGTCCAATATCAATCCCTAATGGATGTCTAGAAGCCTGGGTATCCGGAACACTGACAGGACTTTGCAAAGATAACATGGTAAAATACCCACTAGCTCGTCTGACCACTCTCACCTGTTTCAGTTTAAATCCTTCTGGGATGGGGCGAGATAATCTCATAAGATAGTTAATTTTTACGGTAAAATCAATATTATAGATACTTACTATTAAAAACTAGCTCAAACATAGCAATATAAATTCAATAATTGCTAGAGCAAGCGAGAGTGGTTTAATACTACAAAATTAATGTACCTATTCGTAATCTAACATTTCTGCACAAATAGTCATAATTATTTGCGTATATTTCTCAGAATTTAGGCGAAATCTTTCTTGGGCTACCCGAAATATTTGTAGTAATCTAATTATATGTTCTACAAAAATTCTTTCACTAGCAAGTTCTTCCCGATCGAAACTTTTCTTGACTGCTTAATTCTTGATTTTTTGGCTTTTTTTTAGGTGTTTTTATTGCTGGTTCTCCAAGGTAAGCTTGATCACCAGTAAATTTTTGTTTTGGAGAGAATCTTTGTTGTGTTTCACGAAAAAAATTTATGTCGCTCTTTTTTCCTGGTTTTCCAGCTTCGATATCAACAATATTTTTACCTAAAGGTAGCAAAATTACCTGACTTTTTCTCTTATGATTTTTTTTCTTTCCAGAATAATATTCTTTTTGTTTTTCATATTTTTGGGGTCTTTCTATAGCCTGTTCATAACTATCTATGATTAACTCGTACTCTGTTAAAATTTCCTTAACAATTTCTTGGTCACTTGAGTTTTTTTTACTTGTTCTAGCAGGCTTGGTGGTAATAATTCTCCAATTATTGGGCACCAGTAATTAAAGATACCATTGGCAGTAGTTTCACTTACTCCGAATTGAATTCCTAGTAGTTGAAATGTTGTCAAATGTCTTAAATAAGTTAAGGTTAAAATAATTTGTTCTGGGATAGATAATTTAGGTGGCCTACCACCACCAGAAGCAATTATTCGCGCCTTTTTTAGCAGTAGCTATATCTCGCTGATTATTATGTAGTTTTTCTGCTTGTTTTAATAACTTTTCGAGCTGTTCATACTTGATGCCGGAGTAACGTTCTGATTCTTGTGAATGGTTGTGAATGTACTCAAGCATACTGGTCATAATTAGCCACTAAAAATTATTTTTTTTATTACTATATCACAATTTATTTATTTTTCGGAGATGTCTATTGTTTGTTTGGTCGCGATTCATCTCCCGGTAAATGGGAGATTATACCCGGAGTCCTCTCGCTCCATTTCAGATAGCAAAAATACGAATATTATCCATGATTAATTAATTTTTTTCTTCAATCAAATGATAGCTGAGTTATAATTATTATGTATTTGCCTAGATAGGATTTAGGGATGGTAGATAAGTACCCTATAAGAACTGGATTTGGTATTAATACGATTTCACTTTAAATTTGCTTTCGCTGAAACGGTATAGCTATTATTTCCTGAAGGAGACGATTTTGAACTACAAACCAGACCCAATAGATACTTCCAAGGTAAATCTCACAACAGAACATTTAAAAATAACAGAATTACTGGCTAAAAATACCCATGAAATTTGGTCAAGTCAGCGACTTTCTCAGGGTTGGAAATACGGAAAAAATAGAGATGATAGCAAAAAATTACATCCTGGTTTAGTGCCTTATGAAGAATTATCAGAGTCAGAAAAAGACTATGACCGGATTATTTCTGTGGGAGTAATTAAAACTCTTTTAGCTATGGGTTATCGCATCAAAGGCAGCGAACAAACTAACAAAAAAAGTTCTGAAGTTGACGATCATAATTTGTGTTTAATTTTAGAAAGTTTAAAAAAATCATCCCAACTAAATTTAAAAAGTTTACAAACAATTCGTCGAGAAACTATTAATCTTCATTTGCGTTACCCAGAAATTTTTCGGATTTTAGGTGAACATATCCTGAAACTAGGGGAGCCATTAATGGCTTATGATATTTTATCGGAGGGGTTGAAAAAATGGCCTAATGATACCCGTTTACAACAACTTTTAGCTTTAAGTTTGGCTCGGAGTGGAGCAACTCAACGGGCGAATAATTTATTATTAGAATTAGTAAATTCAGGCAAAAATGATGAGGAAACTCTTAGTTTATTAGCTCGGACTCATAAAGATTTGTGGAAGCAAGCTATAGTTCCAGAGGAAGGCAGCACACAAATAGCATTGGCAGCGCAAAGATATCAACAAGCTTATCAAATAAAGAGGAGTTATTATCCGGGGGTAAATGCTGCCACAATGACAATGTTGATGGGAGATGATGAAACAGCAAGAGCGATCGCTACTGAAGTACGGGGAAAATGTCTAGCTAAACTCCCACCAGTTTCCCATAGGAGTGAGAATGACTACTGGTTACTAGCAACCTTGGGAGAAGTAGCTTTGATTTTAGGGGAAAACTTAGAGGCAGAAGATTGGTATAATAAAGGAGTGGAGTTAGCTAAGGGAAAATTGGGGGATTTAAGATCGACTCGTCGTAATGCTACTTTGATTGTACAATATCGCCAGGGGGATATGGAATTGGTTAAGCGCTGCTTTCAGATTCCTAGGGTGGTAGTGTTTAGCGGTCACATGATTGATGAACCGGGTCGCACACCACCGAGGTTTCCACCAGAGATAGAGTTACAGGTCTATCAGGCAATTCGCGATCGCTTGATTCAGTTAGATGCTCGTTTAGGTTATGCTGCAGCAGCTTGTGGTAGTGATATTTTATTTTTGGAAGCGTTATATGAACTTCAAGGAGAAGCTCATATTGTCTTGCCCCATGAGCGAGAACAATTTATCAAAAATTCTATTGATATTATCCCTAATAGCAATTGGCGAGAACGGTTTGATGAAGTTTTGGAAAAAGCGACAGAAGTGATTATTCCAACTCATTATAATCTTGAGCACAGCAATATTTCTTATGAATATACTAATAGTATTCTCTACGGGATGGCAAAAATGCGGGCGGAACAGTTGGATACTGAACTTATACCAATGGCTGTTTGGAATCAACAAATTGGTGGGATAGGTGGTACAGCAAGGGCTGTAGAATTTTGGCGACAATGGAACGATAATGTGGAAATAATTGATATTCAGCAGATTTTACAATCTGTGATGACAAAGAAAGTAGAGATTTTGAATACAGTATCCACACCGGCAACTCCCCTACAACCAACTTCTGCACCAGAAGACAAAAATCGATTAATTATGGCGTTGTTATTTGCAGATGTTAAGAGTTATTCTAAGTTGAAGGAAAACCAGATTAGTTTATTTGTAGAACATTTTCTCGGTGCGGTGGCGAAGTTTGAGGGTAAATCTTCTTATAAACCAGTGATGAAAAATACTTGGGGAGATGCTTTATATTATGTATTCTCTCATGTCAGGGATGCGGGTTTATTTGCTTTGGAAGTATGCGATATTGTTCAGAGTACAGATTGGGAAAAAGTAGGGTTGCCTGCTAGTTTAAATTTACGGGTAGCCTTACACACAGGGGTGGTTTATAAATATACTAATCCCATCACTGGGGCTACAACCTACAGTGGTACTCATGTAAATTATGCTGCCAGAATTGAACCTATTACCCCACCAGGAAAAGTTTATTCGAGTCAAGAGTTTGCTGCAATGGTAGCTTCGGAGGGGGTGAAGGAATTTACTTGTGATTATGTGGGAAAAACTCCTTTGGCTAAGAGTTATGGTACATTTCCTACTTATCATGTGCGACGTTGTGGGGGTGGTTTTTAATAATTAATAATTAATAATTAACAATTAATAATTGTAAGCATTCAGCCGTCAGCTATAAGCTAGCTTCCTGCGGAGGAACTGCGAACTTCAGCTATTGCTTTTAGTTTCTGATCAAAGCTTTATTATTCAGAATTAAATCTTGCTACAAAAGTCAGTTTTCAAGTCTATATTTGTTTAAATCTCCTCCTTAAGGTTGAGGTTTTTATTGCTGAGAGCTGACAGCTAACAGCTAAGTAGGTGGGTTTAATTATCTGTAAAATAGCAATGGAGATTCAAAACAGTGAAAAGCAAGTTCTCAATTGCTTTTAGGTTCTTTTTCATATTTTTTGTTTTAACGTTTATTTATGCCTACCTACTTAATAGCTGAATGCTTACTAATAATTAATAATTAACAATTAATAATTAATAACTACCTCTTCTTAAAACAGATATAGCAATCATAAATAGGTTGTGACAAATCAAAAAGTAAATAAAAAAACTGAAACTCTTACCTGTTGCCTGTTCCCTAAAAAGTAGTAAGATTTTTGACACGAATAAAATAGGATTGCTATAGGATTAGTTAAAAGTAATTTTTTTCTTCTCTTGGTCGAATAGATAATTAATAATTAGAGACTGTTTGTAAAAAAAAGCTAAAGATGGCCATGCAGAAGTGTTGAAGGTAGGAAAATAAAAACAACAATGATCACTGTCAAATAAATGTCCCGAAAATCTTATGCCAGCGATCTAAGCGATCGCGAGTGGGAACTACTTGAACCTCTGCTACCGAAACCTCTCGCATCGAGGGCCAAAACCAAATGCTAATCTCAGGGAAGTAGTAAATGGTATATTCTATATCCTTTACTCTGGTTGTCATTGGCGTTCTTTGCCCCACGATCTACCACCTTGGCAAACTGTGTCAACTAAATGCACGTAAATGGCAGCGATATGGTGTTTGGGAGGAAATCAATCATACTCTACGGCGAGAGACAAGAGTCCAAGAAGCACGACATCCAGAACCTACTGCAGCAGTTGTTGATTCGTATGGCGGTAAAAACAACAGCAAAAAGGGGGAGGTATATGGCTATGATGGTGGTAAAAAAGTAAAAGGTCGTAAGCGTCATATCTTGGTTGATACTCAAGGATTACTACGCTTGAGTAGTTGTAAGTGAGGCCAATATGGGAGAACGGTTAGGGGCTACAGTGTTGGTCATGGAACAGGCTGAAAATATTCCAGATGTAGAATTAATTTGGGCTGACTCTGGTTATAGTGGACCAAAATTTGCTATGGCGTTCGCGGAGCGTTGCGTCAGCAGTATCGCAGACCTGATTTCAGCACGAGTGGAAATCCTCAAGCGTAACACTAAGGAATTTGAAGTCTTGCCCAGGCGATGGGTAGTAGAGAGAACTTTTGCATGGTTAGTTCAGAACCGACGTTTAGCTCTGGACTATGAACAGCTACCTGAGATTAGTGAAGCTCTGATTTACACTGCAATGATTAGATTAATGTTACGAAGGCTTGCTGCTAAAAGCTCTGGGTCTTCTTAAGATTTGTTTTACAAACAGTCTTTTAACAATTAATAATTAATAATTACCTCTTCTTAAAACAGATAGGATTAGTTAAAAGTAATTTTTTTCTTCTCTTGGTCGATTGGATATGGCGTTTAGCTAACGCACAGCTTTCCTATCGGAATGCTACGCAAACGCACTTCGGCTGTCGCCGACATGAAAAGCGTTCGCGGCTCTGCAAGAGCGGGAGACTTTGCCATTCCATCCTAACGGACTGCTCCGCAAACGACCGCTTTTTCTCCTTGAAAGGAGAGGCTTTCAACCTTTATTTTTCGGTAAATACTTTTTAAATTGTTGATTTGGGTTTGATTAAATAGAAAAATATACAAATCCAAAATGTTAAACTAGGCAAGAACAAAAAGTTGCCAAGCCGGTAAACGAAGAAAAACTGTTTCTGGAGAAATAGAAAAATCTATAATTGGATGTAGCCACATTTGCCTTAGTCGATAAGAAAACCTCGTTAAAGGTTGTAAGCGAGATGAGCTAGAAAATAATTCCAAAAAATGTTTACCTGCGGTATGAACAATCTGAGGTTGCAGCCAATTCTCAGATTGTTCTGCATTGAACACATGAGCAACTGCTAATAGATAAGCAAAGGGTAATGGTGTCTCAGTGGAATATTTCCTTGGTAGCAGTGTTACATGGGTAACGTAACGGTCATAACCTGCTAAAAAAGTATCTCCTTGTAGTCGCCAGTTAGGAGAGGCTAGCTCGGGTAATACTTCAAACCAACCACCTGCTTGATTGCGGGATGTGGCAAACACAAACCAAGTGTTTTGTTTTTCTATGGATGAGCGTAGAGTCTGGGCTAGTTTTGTGTCATTTTTTGGCTGATAGCGGTGAAAAAGATAGTCAAGACCAATAATTTTGGTATTGATAGTTATCAGTTTATCAATAATTTTGGCAATATAACTACGATCCATTGGTACAGGATCTAATATTTTTGCTTTTCTAATAGAATCTTCGTCAATTTCTACTAACATTACAGGTGGTGAATTTTGTCTATCAACTTGATTGGTAAATTTACGATCTGTTCAATACCTCGATAAATTTCCTGTTGAAAATCTGTTCCTGTAGCAATACTTTCTTGGTCAAACCAAGTAGTTTTTCTCTGAGTTTGTAAAGCATCATTTAACTGTCTAGCAAAATCAGAATCTACTCGTGAATAAGGAACAAAAACATCTAAAGGTAAATTTGGTGATTGTTTAGCACTTTCAGTAATAAATTCTATTTGTAAATCTGTGGGTAAATTAACTACTCGACTGTTAGCTAGCTCCAACCAACTTTGATATTGTTCGAGATTATAACCCCGGAGTAAAACACTAGGATTTCGATTTTTTTCCAACCATTTTAAAGCCTTGACTAATAAAACTTTATGTCGTTGATAATAAATAGCCTCTTGTTGTAATTCTTTGATAATTTTTTCTATTCCTTGAGATTCTGATTGAGTAAAATCAATAAATTGTAATTTGCTAATTTCTGTAGGAATTTGTGTAGCATCTGTGCAAAAAATTAATAGAGGAATAATTCGTTTATTCAGACTCAAAGCATAGGTTAATTCCTGTTGGCAATCTTTTGATTTTATCGCTGCAGGAGAGAATAAATAAATTACATTATCGGTTCCGGCAATACCTCGTTCAATTTCTTGTTTAAAAATTTTTCCAGTTTGAATATCAGTATGATAACTCCAGACAGTAATCCCTTCCCTTGTCAAACTTTTCCCGATCTGCTCCATAATACTTTTATCTGCTTCAGCAAAAGCCAAGAAAACTTGAGTCATTAAATTATTAGCATTTTTATTACTTTCACAGATAAATTCACAATGTAAATCTTTAGGAATACAAGGTGGTTGTTCTTCGGTAAATTTAGTTTTCAACCATTGTTCTGCTGCTTGACGTTCTTGACCGATTAACAAATAACGAGTTTGTTTTTGATTTTTTTCCCAGTTTAAGGCTTTAACTAAGATATTGGTATGTTGTTTGACGTAATCTTGATGACGACTAAATAATTCGATTAAGTCAGTCAAACTTTTGTCAAAATTATCAAGATTTTCCCGAAAATAAACCCAGTTAATTCTGCCTATTTCTGGGTGCATATTCGGGAAACTTGAATGCTTACCGTTGTGTTGATAAATCTCCCATTCTTCTAAAGTGCCTTGAGGATTTCGTTCTTGCCAAATTTCATAAGTAATTTGTTCAACGTGAAGTAGAGGAATAATTCTTTTATTGTATTTAATAGCATGATTAATTTCTTTGAGACAGTAAGGAGAATTAACAGAATGAGGGGCAATTATAAACAGAAAATTATCAGCTTTTGTAATCCCATCATCAATTTGATTTTGAAAGTCTACTCCGAGAGGAATATCATTTTGATCGAACCAGATTTTCAGACCATTTTCTGTAAGTTTTTCATAGAGTTTTGTAGCAAATGTTTTGCTATCTACCCGTCCATAGGAAATGAAGGCATTATAATATTCAGGCATAGGTTTTTGGGCTTGGTAATATCATGTCTAGATAATCAGTGATAAAAAAATTTTTGTTTGTAGTAGGGCTTTAGCCCGAAATATATATTTCTTGGGCTAAAGCCCTACTACGAGCCTAATTATAACTGTTCTACCGAACATGATATTAATTATTAATTGTTGAATAGCCCTATACCCAATTTCATTTAACCAATATCATCGCACAAATTTCTATTATCCTCTTCCACATAAGGATTATGCTGCAAATAACCGCGCACCCAATTACAACTCCGGAGCATTAAGTCGTTTAAATCTACATCTAAATCTAGTTTTTCTACATCCCAAAGTCTAATAGTTTTATCATCACTACCAGATACTAAGACTTTGCCATCCAGACTAAAACTGACACTATTAACTGAATCTTTATGTCCGTGAAACGTCAAAATAGAATTTCCCTGCTTCGGGTTCCACAGTTTAATTGTTTTGTCAGAACTTCCAGAAGCTAAAATCTTGCCATCCGGACTAAAACTAACACTGTTTATAGAACTACTATGACCTTTGAAAGTGAAAACTTTTTCTCTTTTTTCTACATCCCACAGAGTAACAATGTTGCGATCGCCTCCAGCAGCTAAGGTCTTGCCATCCGGACTGAAACTGACACTAAAATTAGAACTCTGATTATCGTTGGTGAGAGGTTCCATTTTCTCCATTGTTTCTATATTCCAGAGGTTAATTATATTATCCTTACTACCAGAAGCTAAGGTCTTGCCATCCGGACTAAAACTCATGGTCATTACCGTGCTTTCGTGACCTTTCAGATTGCCTATTTCTTCTTTTGTTCTCCAATTCCAAAGTTTGATAGTGGTATCTTTACTCCCAGAAGCTAAGATGTTGCCATCGGGACTAAAACTAATCGCTTTGACTGCATCGGTATGACCTTTGAGTCGATGAATCTCTTGTTTTGTTTCTACATCCCATAAAATAATGGTGCTATCTTCACCTGCAGAAGCAATAGTCTTGCCATCCGGACTCAAACTAATTTTCATCACTGAATCATCATGTCCCTTCAAAGTATGTTGAGTTGTAGTTTTCAAATCCCATATCTTGACAGTTTTATCAGCGCCTCCTGAAACAAAAATCATCTCTTTCTCAGATTTAATTGTTTTATCAGCGTCTCCTGAAACAAAAATCATCTCTTTATCGGATTTATCTATCTGACAGGATGAACCTATAGGAAAACTTAAATGTTGAATCGAGTCATCATGCCCTTTAAGTGTACCGAGTTCTCTTCTCGTTTCTAAATTCCAGAGTCTGATGGTTTTGTCACCACTACCTGATGCTAATATCTTGCCATCCGGACTAAAACTTACCCGAAATGCCCAAGCATCGTGACCATGAAAAGAGCGAATTTCATTTCCGGTTGCTATATCCCACAATTTAACTATTCGGTCTTTGCTACCAGTCGCTAAATGTTTACCATTCGGACTAAAACTCACACTCATAATTGAACTAAAATGTCCTGCCAAAGTCCGAATTTCCTCACCTGTTTCTAAATCCCAAAGTTTAACCGTTTTATCATAACTACCACTTGCCAAGATCTTGCCATCCGGACTAAAACGGACGCTACTCACCAAACCATTATGTCCGAAGAGGGTGTAAATTTCTCTACCTGTGTCTACATCCCAAAACTTAATTGTTTTATCTTTACTCCCCGATGCTAAAGTCTTGCCATCTGGACTAAAACTAATACCCATCACACTAGCGTCGTGCCCGAAGAGGGTGTAAATTTCTTTGCCTGTCTCTACATTCCAGAGTTTAATAGTATTATCCTTACTCGCTGATACTAAAATCTTACCGTCTTGACTAAAACTCATACTATTTATCCAGTCAGTATGTCCTGAGAAGGTGTCAATTACTTTGCCTGTTTCTACATCCCAGAGCTTTATCTTCTTGTCTTTTCCCGCCGATGCTAAAATTTTACCATCTGCACTAAAGCAGACACTAATAACGGAGCGATCGTGTCCAGACAAAGTTCGTATTTCCTCGCCCGTTTCCATATTCCACAGCTTAATCTGTTTATCATCGCTGCCTGATGCCAATATTTTGCCATCGGGACTAAAACTCAGAGACCTAATGGAGTTTTTATGTCCTTGTAATCTGTTGCTTTCACTGCCACTATAAACAGACTGCTGCAATGCATCAATCACTTCTGGGTCTTTCGCCTTGTATCTTTGCAAATTTTTTCCCGCTTTAATAACTTCTATGAAAGCCTCTAATTCTTTATTCCCAACAAATAGAGACAAGGAAGAGCGAGCAAGAGACTCTGCCAAATTAAGTTTCGCTTCTTTATGCTCATGTCTAGCATTCTGCCACAACCCAGTGCTAATGATGACTGCTAACAGCGAACCTACTGTAATTCCCCAAGCAGTTGTAATATCTTGTTGTCTGCGTTTTGCTTTTGCTTGTTGGATGCTAGTATGTAGCTCGTCACTAGCTCCAATAAATTTCTTTTGCAACTTGGTGAGTGGGGGGTGTTTGTTACTGTTAAGAGCTTCCTGTAACCAATTTTTAGTGATCGCCAGTTCACTTCCTCGTAGCAATAAATCTTCACTAGCTTTTTCCTGCCAGTCCAACGCTTGTTGTGACAATTTTGTATGGTTTCTGACATAATCTCGATCGGTATCCAAAAAACGTACTAGCTCGCTAAAGTTAGCATAAAATTCTGCTCCACAGCGATTAAAATCTAACCATTGCATCTTTGCCAACTCTGGATGCAACTCCTTAGTATCAACCTTTCGATGTAATACTGTCACAAACCGTTTATTTAAACTTTTTGCATATTCCACCTCATTCCCACAATAGGGAGAATTTACCGACTCTGGAGAAATAATAAATAAGAAGTTATCCGACTGTTCAATACCCCGATAAATCTCCTCTTGAAAATCTGTGCCTGTAGCAATACTTTCTTGGTCAAACCAAGTAGTTTTCCCCTGAGTTTGTAAAGCATCATTTAACTGTCTAGCAAAATCTGAATCTGCACGGGAATAAGAAACAAAAACATCTATAGCTAAATTAGGTGGTTGTTTTGTACTTTCAGTAATAAATTCTCTTTGCAAATTAGTTGGTAAATTAACAGTTAGACTTTGAGCTAGCTCCAGCCAACTTTGATATTGTTCGAGATTGTAACCACGCAGTAAAATACTAGGGTTACGATTTTGTTCGAGCCATTTCAAAGCTTTGACTAATAGAACTTTATGTCGTTGATAATAAACTGCATCTTCCTGTAATTCTTTAATTAATTTATCAACCCCTTCCTGATATAATTCACCAGTCAAATCAATAAATTGTAAATTGCCAATTTCTGAAGGAATTTGTGCTATATCAATAGGTTCTATTATTAGACAAATAATCCGTTTATTTAGACTCAAAGCATAGGCTAATTCTTGCTGACAATACTCAGATTTTATAGCTGCTGAAGACAATAAATAAATCAAATTATCAGCCCCAGCAATTCCTTGATTAATTTCAGTCTGAAAATCTTTGCCTGTTTTAATATCAGTATGATAACTCCAAACAGTAATTCCTTCTCGAATTAAACTTTTTCTAATTTTCTCTACGATCTGTTTATTTTCTTCAGCAAAAGCCAAGAAAACTTGAGTCATTAAATTATTAGCATTTTTATTACTTTCACAGATAAATTCACAATGTAAATCTTTAGGAATACAAGGTGGTTGTTCTTCGGTAAATTTAGTTTTCAACCATTGTTCTGCTGCTTGACGTTCTTGACCGATTAACAAATAACGAGTTTGTTTTTGATTTTTTTCCCAGTTTAAGGCTTTAACTAAGATATTGGTATGTTGTTTGACGTAATCTTGATGACGACTAAATAATTCGATTAAGTCAGTCAAACTTTTGTCAAAATTATCAAGATTTTCCCGAAAATAAACCCAGTTAATTCTGCCTATTTCTGGGTGCATATTCGGGAAACTTGAATGCTTACCGTTGTGTTGATAAATCTCCCATTCTTCTAAAGTGCCTTGAGGATTTCGTTCTTGCCAAATTTCATAAGTAATTTGTTCAACGTGAAGTAGAGGAATAATTCTTTTATTGTATTTAATAGCATGATTAATTTCTTTGAGACAGTAAGGAGAATTAACAGAATGAGGGGCAATTATAAACAGAAAATTATCAGCTTTTGTAATCCCATCATCAATTTGATTTTGAAAGTCTACTCCGAGAGGAATATCATTTTGATCGAACCAGATTTTCAGACCATTTTCTGTGAGTTTTTCATATAGTTTTGTAGCAAATTTTTTGCTGTCAGCACGTCCGTAGGAAATAAAGGCATTGTAATACTCATTCATGGGTTTTTATGCTTAGTAATTATATTTTGGTAATCGTCAACAAGTAATTATTTTTGCAGCTTAACTCTTGATAATAAAAAGGATATATAGCAATATGATTTAAGTTGTGAGATATTCGATAATTTTAGGGAACAGGGAACAGAGAAGAAAAAAAAATGTGTCTTCTTGATAAGATAACTACTATATTCTATACTTTTAAGGAATAGTCAAATTCTCACATCTGATTCCTGATTTCTATATCAACCAATATCCTTAAATATTTACAACTAGCTAGTAGTTTCGTCCTTAATATATCAGCATAGAAAAAGTACCATTGCCTAACCCCTCAGTTTTTAATTTAGAGTTTGTTTTATTATATAAGCTAATATATTTCTGAATAGAAAAAATCCCATTGCCTAACCCCTCAGTTTTTAATTTAGAGTTTGTTTTATAGCAATCCTATTTTATTCGTTTCAAAAATATTGTCACGTTTTGGAAATAGGTATGGAGGCAATGGTCAATTGCTAAGAGTTTCGGAGTTTATTTCTATTTTTTGAATTATTACAACCTATTTAGGATTGCTATATTATATAAGCTAATATATTTCTGATTTTGTACAGGTTATGCAGGTTTTGAAATAGGTAGCATTATTATAGTTATTTTAGTTTAGACTGAGACCAAAGTTTCTTGCTGTGCAAAGGTTTCAGCTCAAAAAGTGTATCATTCTTATTTAAAATGACTATACTTATTGGAAGTTATACCAATTATCAAGGGGAGTAGGGGAGTAGTAAAAATATGAATAATTACAGCGGTTTTCATTTCAGTAGACCAAAGTAGGGACGTTCCATGGAACCTCCCTACAAGATTTTGGTTGTGACGATATGGTTTATCAATCTGAAAAGCGCTGTAATACGCTCCTGGGGTGCTAATTATCGAAAAAGTTATTCAATTCTAAATTTTCTTGATCAGGGGAGTAGTAGGGACGTTGCATACAACGTCCGATAGCCAGAAGTAAACATAAGAATAATTAACATTAACTTGACTAAAATTAGCAAAAAAGTTCCAAATGCTTATGTTAATTACTTAATAACTGAAGTTTTGCCTAAGTATAGCATTAATGCGTGGTAATTGGTCTAAGACTTAAACTCATAATATCTGGAATCATTAGATTATCTTTTCAGATTACAGAACTGCAAAAAAAATCTTTAATAGACTCATCTACTTTCCTTCTTCCCTACTCCCTCTTCCTTGTTCCTTTGATTTTTTGGCGTTGCACAATCAGGAATGATGAAATCCGAACATTTGATATTTTTGGATAATTCTTTCCTTAATATATGTACAGTTTAAAATCTATTAGACATCTCCAACAATAAAAAATAAAATCAATTCTTATGGATAAATTATTAATTATTTCTCCCTATTCCCTGTTCCCAGTTAAGTGTTCCCTGTTCCCTCTTTTCTGGAGATGTCTATTATCATTCTTTAATGTGCAAATGTGCAACCCCGATTTTTTAGTATTCCTGATACGTTCAAATCCTAAATTACAATGGAGCTGTATTTTTTAGCTAATGCTAGTCTTTTTCTCTTTTTTTATCTTGCCAATATCAGCTAAATTTTTCACCACTTTTTGTGGGAGTATAATAAAGCATGAACCTCTCTATTCAAAAATAGATCACCTCTAGAAAAACTAGATTTGCTGCGAACTTCCTCTAAAGTGAAAGATGGTATATTTTGTATTTCTGGGTCAGCTCCAACTTGAATCAATAGATCTGCAAATTCTACTTTTTTATTAAAAGGTCGAATAGCTCTAATCTTGACACCTGAACTAATTAATGTTTCTGCAACTAACTTAACGTGTTCTATATTTACTTTTGAACCAAACCAAATTGAATTGCTAGGCACATCTACTGTCAAAGTTGGTAAAAGTATAACTTGATAATCTAAACTTCTTAAAGCTTTTTCAACTACTCCATTATCAACATCTTTAGGAAAATACTCAACCACCACAGAATTTTCTTGTTTCTGAGAAAAATTATCCCCCAACAAACTTAATTCATCCTGCAAAACTTCCTGATATACTGTTGGTAAATTCCTACTCATAGAATTAGTTTCAATTCCATATCCTAAACTCGTCCATGTACTAGATAATAACCGCAGAACTTGATTTAATTTTCCCTTTCTTAACAACCCAGGAATATCTGCCTTCCAATATTTGCGATCGCTTAACCAACCATGTACAACTGCATCCTGATATTTTGGCTCAAAACTGTAAGATGCCCAAAACAGAGACCAACCACGTTGGGGATGATAACGTTTTGCCATGAGATACCAAGTATTGCTTAACATTTGATATCTTCCTGCTGCAGTGCTACAGTTTCCTTTATTTGGACCAACAACAATTTTGATACACCAATCTGGATGTTTTCTCAGGTTAGATACCTTTTTACCTGTATAAACAACATGATAAGGTTGAGCATAATTAGACTCACTAGCTGAAATAGTTCGCATTAACGCCCGAATATAAGGATCTCCACCTTTCATTGCTAGTCGAGGCCATTTTTCTCCATCATCATAATTATAATTATCAGAATTATATTGATTAGGGGCATTTAATTTGGTTAATTGCTGTTTATTTAGATTTAATTTTCCCTTAAAAATCTGGAAAAAAGATATAAAAGAGACGATCAGTATAGATAGAAAAATTAAGCGTTTGAAAAGCATAAAACGGACTTGAGAAGGCTTCCTTCTCTTTCTTATAATTTTCGGTTTAACAGAACGCATCTAAATCGTCAAGGGTAATTTTCTAAATATTATTCTGAGAGCTTTTCACAATGAATTACATTTGCTAAAGTCTCTAATAAACATCTAGTTTAACTCAAATCACCAAAAGTTGCACCACATTTTTAACAAGTAAAATAGCTCTGATTTTTTTACAACAATTACTGTATTGAAATAATTCAAAAATGTGCTATGTAATAAATTTAAAACTACTGTTTAAGATACAGAAATAAATAATTTTGCCAAAGATTTTTCTGGTGCTTCTACCTGAGTAACAATCTCAACAATTTTATTGCAAGCTGCTGGTTGAAATATTGCCTCCACAGAAACTTGTGCTACTTTAGTACGAGAAATACTACCATCAAATAAGCGATCAGCAGGTTCCATAACAATAGGAAATTGATTCTCATCATTGTTCAGACCGCCAGGGCGAACAATAGTATAATTAAGACCACTTTTCTCAATATATTTTTCAGCTTGTTTCTTCCAGAATAAAACTAGCCAGAACAAATTTAGGGGGTGAAAAAATCTAGACACACAGAGGGATGAAACTAAAACAAAATGTTCAATTCCCTTATGTTTTGCAACATCTACTAAATTTTTAGTTCCCAAATAATCAACTTTATATGGGCCAGTAAAATCAAAATTAGGTCTAGCACCTGTAGCACATATCACTACTGTGCTATCCCCAATAGCAGTGTAGAAACTACTAGGATAAAGAACATCTCCCATTACCAACTCTGCTTCTGGAGGCAGAATTTCTCTAGCTTTTTCTAAGTTACGAACTAAAGCCTTAACAGGAATATCTCGTCTCACCAACTCTTGTACAATCCGACAACCTGTTTGGCCAGTTGCTCCGGCGATGAATACTTTCATATCTTCATGTATATAAAGCTGTAATCCAACCAATAATCAATTTTAGCTGACTGTTCGGGACTGGGCTTGATTTTATCGCAATGAATGATTATCATACTGAGATAATATATTTACTGCTATTTGATGTCAAGTAATTATACCAAAGGGTTTAGGTCTGTTTATTCTCTTACTGTTCATATTTTATTTGTTACTAAATACCGTAAAAAGGTGATTAATGTCCAGATACTAGAAAAGTTAAACAAAATATTTAATGAAACTTGTCAAAAGTGGGAATGTGAGTTAGTTGAGTTTAATGGTGAACTAGACCATGTACATTTGTTAATTAGTTTCAATCCAAAAGTTCAACTGAGTAAATTGATAGCTAATCTCAAAACTGTTTCTAGTAGGTTAATCAGAAGAGACTTTGCTGATTATCTAGGTAGATTTTACACAAAACCTGTACTGTGGACTGGCTCTTATTTTGTTGCTAGTTGCGGTGGTGTAACCATTGAGCAATTAAAACAATATGTTGAGCATCAATCGACACCAGTTTAGGAAAATTGTCAGTAATTCCTCTCCCGTTAAATCGGAGATTATAACCGGATACCCCTTGCGGAATAAAGTTGGATAAATTAAATATCCAATTTGGCAATCCTAAAATTATTGAGTATAGTGTATATATATATACACAATAGGACTAATCATGCACCACAATTTTGCTGTAGATAAAACCTTAGAAATGGACAAAAACTTGATTAGTAATTTTTACTTAAGTACAACAGAAATAGAAACACCAGAAACTAGCAAAACTCATTGGTTCAAGACTAAATATAGTGACTGCATGGAACTGTATGTAGATGTTGAAACAGTAGCAAAGCACTTTGTATCTCACCGGAATTGGTTTTGTCGATGCGCTCATCCAATGAAAGTTGAACCTATTGGAGAAAATGGCTATGATGTGTTGATTGGAAAATTGGGTGCTTTGGGATACCAGGTAGAAGCTAGAGTTGGTTTGGAGCTAGTGCCACCAGATTCCGCAGGAATATATAGAATTAGGAATATACAAGTGCCAAATTATACTGATCCTGGATATGAAATTCAATTTCAATCAGAAATGAAATTGATAGAATTACCCACCGATCAATTCTGTAGTCAGAAAGAGATTCAAAAATTGGGACTTCCCTCTGTGATTACTGGGGCAAAATGGAATCTAGATTTGACTGTAGGTGTCAAGTTTCCTCAGTTTATTCAGAAAATGTCCCCTGGTTTGATTCAGAAAACTGGCAATGGGCTATTACTTAAAGTGGTACGCCAGGTATCCCAGTTTTTGAGCTACAAAACTCAAATAGATTTTCATACTACCTATAATTTGCCATTTCCCAAGCAAAGAAAAAGAAAGTAGGGGCTTGGTCACCAAACCCCTAAATAAATATTTATCTAATGTTGGCATTCCCATACGACGCTCTCCTGTAAGGGAGCGTCGTATGGGAATGCCAACCTATACTATAATAAAATTACTGGTAGTGCTAAACAAGTAATGATTGATTATAGTGATGAATAAAATACCAAATTGC